>CAJQPD010000089.1 GCA_905480085.1 uncultured Acidimicrobiia bacterium | reverse complement strand
CGCTGGGTGGAAGCGGAAGCCGGATTCCATTGCCCGTGCCATAACGCCACCTTCGGCCGGAACGGGGAAGTTCTGGCCGGGCCCCCGCCGCGTCCGCTCGATCGGTATGACTACAAGGTTGAAGACGCCCAACTCTTCTTTAAGGAAGTATGACGTGCAACCAGCCGCGAATGACGACAGGTTGAAGAAGACGGGCGATTGGCTCGACGAGCGCACGGGTTGGCGGGGTAACTGGACTGCGGTCTTCCTGCGGAAGATCCCCAAGGTCAGCTGGGCATACACGTTGGGAAGCGCCACGCTGTTCACCTTGGTGTTGCAGTTCGTCACCGGCATCCTTCTGACGTTGTATTACGTTCCCGAGCCACAGCAGGCATACGCCAGTGTCACCTACATCACCAACGAATTGTCCTTTGGCTGGCTGATACGTGGCATTCATCACTGGGGCGCAAGCGCCATGGTGCTTTTGGCCATCCTCCACATGGTCCGAGTGATTATTTATGGGGCTTACAAGTATCCGCGCGAAGTGACCTGGCTCACCGGGGTCGGCTTGCTTCTCCTCACCTTCGCGTTCGGCTTTACGGGCTATTTGCTTCCCTGGGACCAGCGGGCCTACTGGGCAACGGTCGTCGGAACCGAGATCGGGTCGGTGCCTCCCATTGTCGGTGGGTTCACGAAAGACCTGATGTTGGGCGGTCCGGAAATCTCTGGTTTGACCCTGTCGCGTTTCTTTGGCGCTCATGTGTGGGTGTTGCCAACGCTCCTGGTTGCATTGGTCGCCATTCACCTGTTCCTGGTTGTACGTAATGGCATTACTTCCCCACCCAAGCGGGATGAGTAGGCGATGAAACCCAGCGAACGAGCCAAGTATCTTGAGGACTACGCAGAATCCAAGAAGAAGGGTATTCCGTTCTTTCCGGATGCGATTTTCAAGGACGCGATTGCTGCGCTGATCGTCTTTCTGGTCATCGTATTTCTAGCTACCTTCGTGGGAGCGAGCCTGGAGGCGATTGCCGATCCAAGTGACGCCGGCTTCACACCTCGCCCCGAATGGTACTTCCTGTTCCTGTTCCAACTCCTGAAGTTCTTCCCGGGGAGCCTCGAAGTCGTCGGGGTGTTCATTATCCCGATGGTTGCGCTCGGATTCCTGGTGGCTCTGCCGTGGACGGATCGTTCGGCGAGACGCCATTGGACGGGACGCCCGGTCGTGACGTCGATCACCGTGTTCCTTTTTGTCGGCGCGATTTTCCTAACCCTTCAGGCAATCACCGCAGAACCACCTCCGACCGCCGAAGTGGCATCCGGGGATCAAATTGCCCTGCTCTACTCGGCCAACTGCGCGGGATGCCACGGTACAACGATCGCGGCAAGTTCCGGTACGGACCTTTTTGGGGTCATTGAGGGTGGTACCCACGATGGTATGCCGGCCTGGAATTCCGATCTGACCTCGGTCGAAATCGATGCCCTGGTTGGCTTCATCCTCTCGCCGACTGGTTACACGCTGTTTGTGAATAACTGCGCCGAGTGTCATGACATGCAGTCGTTGGCCGAGTCCGATTCGACGGAGTTACGCCGGGCGCTTGACGAAGGTCCCGACTATGCCCCGCATGCCACGCTGGGCCTTCCCGTGTGGAGCGAAGCCTTGAGCAATGCTGACCAGGCGAAACTGCTGAACTTCCTCACCGCCCCGGATGGGCAGCGGCTGTGGTTCCAGGAATGTTCTGCATGTCATGGCCAGTCGGTGGCATACAGTGGCGACCGAAAAGGTCTCGAGGAGCTGATCCGCCGTGGGGGCGGCCATTTGCAGATGCCCTCATTCGGGTCTGCTCTTAGTCCGGCAGAGATCGAAACACTGGCCTTGTATGTAACGGTTCCGTCGGCTGCTCCCGAGGGAGCGGAGATGTTTGGTCGCCTGTGTACTGCGTGCCACGCCACCCGGGTTCCGACGGCTCCCGATCTTGAGACGGCCCGGGAGTTGATTTCGCTTGGTGGGTCACATGAAGATATGCCGGTGTGGGGCGATATCCTCACCGACCAGCAGATCGACGCCCTCGTCGATTATGCTCTGGCGGCGGCCAAGCTCCCGAACCTGGATGAGGCCGAACAGCTCTACCTGCAGAACTGTGCAGCCTGCCACGGCAACCTGGGCGAAGGCGGCTTGAACCCGACCAGGGCCGGCGACATTATTGCTCCGATTTCGACGGCGGAATACCTCGCTACGAGGGACGACACCACCCTCCGCTCGATCATTGCCCAAGGGCAGCCCAACTTCGGAATGTCTCCATTCGCCGATACGTTCGGCGGACCGCTGACCAGCGACCAGGTCGACCTGCTGGTCGCGTATATCCGGGCATGGGCAGAGGATCCACCTGTCGATCTTCCACCGGATATTCCCGTAGTACCCCAGGGTGCCAGGACCGCACCGAGCCTTTACGAGGCGCTGTGTGCGCAGTGCCATGGGGCATCGGGTGAGGGCGGGATTGGTCCGGCCTACGACGCCGCCTGGCAGGCCTCGAAAACCGATCAGCAGATGTTTGACGATATCAACCTGGGACACGCAGCCACCGCCATGATTGCCTGGGGTGACTTGCTGAGTTCACAGGAGATCGAGGACCTAGTGGCCTACATACGGACCCTTACGGGCGAGGCGGGCCAAAGTGCTCCCTTGACCTATGTTTCGTCGATTCGCCCGATCTTCGACGCGTATTGCGCAGCTTGCCATGGCGTCCTTGGGGGTTGGACGGGAACCAGTTACGAAGAGACGATGACTACCGGAGAAAATGGTCCGGTCATCATTGCAGGTGACCCTGACGGCAGCAGGCTGGTTCAGTCGATGATCGGGACCCATCCCGACGGTCTCGTCATGCCACCGGCCGT
>CAJQPD010000088.1 GCA_905480085.1 uncultured Acidimicrobiia bacterium | reverse complement strand
CAGGTC
Source organism: uncultured Acidimicrobiia bacterium (assembly GCA_905480085.1). Lineage (GTDB taxonomy): Bacteria > Actinomycetota > Acidimicrobiia > Spongiisociales > JAENVV01 > JAENVV01. The sequence goes on along the minus strand of CAJQPD010000088.1, from coordinate 6,824 downwards.
AACGACGAGGAAGGAAGCGATCACAAGCGTGACGACCGGAGTGGTCCAGTTCCAGCGTTCTTTCATGACGACCGCAATCAGGATCGCGGTAATGACCATGTCGGTGGCTACCCCAACCCCGTAGGCAGCCGCCAGGGCGCTGGACGTCTGGAACGTCACAACGAGGCCAACCGCGGCGATCATGAGGACCCAGTTGATCGTCGAGACATAGATCTGACCTTGATGATGCGGAGAGGTGTGGTCAATCCGCTGGCGGGGCAAGTAGCCGAGTTGAATGGCCTGTGAAGTCAATGAATAGACGCCAGAAATGAGCGCCTGGGAGGCGATTACGGTCGCCATGGTGGCCAGGATCACCAGCGGCAGAACCGCCCAGCTGGGAGCCATCGAGTAGAACGGGTTCTCGATCGCCTCCGGGTTGTTGAGGAGTAGGGCTCCTTGCCCGAAATAGTTGAGAACGAGCGCGGGAAAGACGAGGCCGAACCATGCCAAACGGATCGGCTTGGTCCCGAAGTGGCCCATGTCGGCGTACAGCGCCTCACTACCGGTTGCCACGAGGAACACGCCGCCCAGCGCCAGAAACGCGAACCGGGGTTCCTGCGTAACGAATCGCAGGGCAACCAGAGGATTGATGGCCGCCAGCACGCCCGGTTCCTTGATGATCTGGACGATGCCGAGCAGCGCCAGGACCCCGAACCAAACCACCATGATCGGGCCGAACATGGCGCCGAGAACTGCGGTGCCCCGGTGCTGGTTGGCGAACAACACGACCAGGATGACCGAGGCGATGACCAGGACCCACGGGCCGATCCCCGAGAAGGTCACCTCCAGTCCTTCTACAGCCGAGAGCACCGAAATGGCTGGTGTGATCATCCCGTCGCCATAAAGCAGGGCTGTTCCGAATAACCCGATGCCGATAAGAAGAGCCCGCCGCTTCGTTTTGGCACCATCGCCCATGATGAGAGACGTAAGCGCCAGAATGCCGCCCTCGCCGTCGTTGTCGGCCCGCATGACAAAGATCAGGTATTTGATGGAGACGATCAGGACGAGAGCCCAAAAGATGAGCGAGAGGACCCCGAGGACGCCCTCCTCGGTGGGTTCCAGGTTGGCGACGCCGAAAGCCTCGCGGAACGCGTAGAGCGGGCTGGTGCCGATATCGCCGAATACGACGCCAAGAGCCGCCAGCGAAGTGACCGCGAGGCCCTTGGAATGGCCGTTGCCATGATCGGACAATCTTCAACCCTTCATAGACTCACGCCCGGTGTTTCTCCAGGACATATGAGGCCGAGAGCATAGTGGCGGAGAGGCTGCGTACAGAATCATCATGAGGGGTTGGTGGCGTCTGTCATCGTGTCGCAACCCTACGACAGACTTCCCGCAGCCGGACGGGCCGATTTACTCACGACGGAACAGAATCGAGCATACTGGCGCCATGACAGAGCGCAATGTTCTCGGAAGTGCATTAGAGGAGTGCGGGACCGACCCCGTGACGGGCTGGCATCGTGACGGGAACTGCACAACCGGCCCTGAAGATCTCGGCAGCCACACGGTGTGCGCCGTGATGACCCACGAGTTCCTGACCCACCAGCAGGGCATCGGAAACGACCTGGCAACGCCGATGCCCCAATACCGTTTCCCCGGCCTGGTACCTGGAGATCGGTGGTGCGTGACGGCTCGCAACTGGTTACGGGCTCACCTTGACGGCGCGGCCGCACCGATAGTTCTTGCCTCCACACATGAACGTGCGCTTGAGATCATCCCTCTTTCGGTTCTCACCGAGCACGGCGTTGACGTGCCGACCGATCCCAGCTCGATTGACGGCGTCTAGACGCTGCTCGCCGCAATGGCCTCCGACATGTAGGCAGCCAGCCCTTCGCCGTGCTTGTCGATGTTCTTGGTAAAGCGTATGTCGGCAACGTACATCTGTCCGAGTCCGGCATGGATCTCGCTGGAGCAGTCGTAGAACCATCGGGAGATGTGGGCTCGATGACGTTCGGCGAGGTGTGTCGCCTGCGGACTGGCAGATGGCATGTCTTGGTCCATCAAAGCCACAAAGGCAGCATAGATTTCGGCGATCTCGTCCTGGATGGCGGTCCAATCGTCCTCCGTGTACTTGCTCGTACGCTTTGTCGATTGCCGGTAGGCATCGGAGTCGCCCCAGCGTTCCTTGGCCTCCTCCTCATATGCGGACGGGTCGAAGGCACCGAACCCTTCCAGTTTCTCTCCGTAGTTCATGGTTCCTCCTGATGTTTCGTTGTGGAACCCGGTTTCAGGAACCCAGGGTTCGTACCCATCGTTTCCGGGTGGTGGAACCCGATCCCTGGAACCCAGGGTTGAACCCAGGGTTCATCGGTCGAGGGGAGCGTAGATCAGGAGTTGTGTGCCGAATGGATCCGTGACAGGGCAAAATCGAACCGGTTCATACATGAGCTGATCGGTTGGCTCAGGTCCGCTAGCTCCAGCCGCAATAAAGGCGGCCTGAAGACGTTCTGCCTCGCCAACCGAATTCATCACGAACGGGATCTCCGTGTTCGACGGGGCACCGGTCCCACCACGCAAGAGTGTCAAACTGGACGAACCAATTTTCCAACCACGTGTGCCATCTCCTTCAACGTAGCCTGGGGGACCCAGAACGGTCGAATAGAACGCAACGGCGGCCTCAAAATCGGCAAAGAAGAGGGCTGCGCCGCGGATTGCCAGGAAGGAAAAGCGCGACTCGGGTGCGGGATCCACGATGTAGTTCTGCCGGTAGCTCTCAAAATCCAAATCGTCCTCCACGCCAAGAGTACCGTTTGGCTGACCGCCCTTCGGGTCATGCCAGAATGACGTCAATGAATGCTGCTGAATACATTGAGGCGCTCACCCGGGCAGGCGACCGTATGGTATCCGTCCTCGGCGGATTGGATCTGGAAACGCCGGTACCGAGCTGTCCGGAGTGGGTCGCCCGGGACCTGGTTCGTCACGTCGCAGGGGTTCACTCCTGGGCCAAGGCCATCGTCGGCGGTCGATTGGCTGCCCAGCCGGGCCGCGACATGGAGCAACTGGTGGGAGGCTGGCCGCCCGATGACGAGCTTCTCGAGTGGTTCGCTGCCGGCTATCGCGATCTTGCGCGGGTTTTGCGGGAGGCTCCCGAACAGCTGCGGTGCTGGACCTTTTTGGAAGCTGACTCTCCGCTATTGCACTGGGCGCGACGCCAGGCACATGAGACCTCGATCCACCGGGTCGACGCCGAATTAACGGCTGGTCTCGACCCCGAACCGTTCGCCCCGGCGTTCGCTTCCGATGGTGTCGACGAGCTAGTGATGGCCTTCATCACAAGACGAAACAGCGGGCCCCGATCCATTTCGCCGACCAGCTTCGGGATGCGGTGCACCGATTCGGGCGAGGCGTGGACCGTCTACTACGACGACCAGAAGGCCGTCTCGGTTCGCTCAAGCGACCCGGACGCCGACGCACTCGTCCGAGCCCCGGCTTCGGATCTCTACCAATGGGTTTGGCATCGGCTTCCCCGAGACTCCGCCGAGTTGGTCGGCGATCCCAAGGTTATCGATGATTGGAACAGCGTCCAGGTCCGCTGGTCCTGATCAAAACGCATCGCTGAGTGCTCCATTGCTGTCGTCTGCCAGCCAGAATCCCGCATCCCATTTCGAAGCCATGGGCGTGCCGATGCCTTAACGAGAAAGACCTGCGTTCGGCATCAATGCTGAACGCAGGTCCTACCCGTTGACTATTGAGGGCTAGGCGCTACGACGGTTGCCGTCTCGACCTTTGTTGGCGCCGCGGTAGCCGCCGGCGGATGCACGGTTGCCGTCCGGGCCTTTCGAACGCTCATTGGATCGCTGGTTGCCATCCCGATCGGTGATCGAGGCGTGACGGTTCCCGTCGACGGAGTTTCCCCCCTCGGAACGATTTCCGCGGTGTCCCTCGTTGGAGCGGCCTCCGTTGTTCGACTCCGAGCGAGGACGACCCGAACCGGTACCTTGTGACCCGTTGCGGCTTTGACCGCCACCGGATCGACGGCTCTGCTGGGAACGCTGGCTATTACGGTTTCCTTGCGAGTTGCGCTTCTGCCCGCCACCGCCGCCCTTTTGTTCAACTATGGGAGCATCGCCGATTCGACCGCCAGATTCACCGGTCAGCCAGTCCGCTTTGGGATCATGCATGGTGGTGTTGAGACCAACCGAACTTTGCAGACGACGGGCGTCGCCCATCTGGTTCCCGAGGACAAAGGACACAACTACGCCGTCCGCACCGGCCCGGGCGGTGCGGCCAGAACGGTGGAGATAATCCTTCGGATCCTCTGGAAGGTCGAAGTGAACGACACTGGCAACGTTGTCTACGTGAATACCCCTGGCTGCCACGTCGGTGGCGACCAGCGCTTGGACCTTGCCTTTGCTAAATGCGGCCAGAGCACGGGTGCGCTGGTTCTGGCTGCGACCGCCATGGATGGCGGCGGCGTTCACGCCGGCCCTCTCCAACTGCTGGGCGACCCGATCGGCGCCGCGACGGGTTCTGGTGAAGACAATCGACGGTGTCGACGTGCCGATGATGTCGGCGGTCATCTGAACTCGATCGTGGTTGTCTACCTGCCAGAAGTAGTGCGAAGCTTCACCGGCGTTCTCATCGCCTTCGACCTCGTGGGTAACCGGATCGGTTTGGTAATCCTTGGTGAGCTGGGCAACGTCCTTGTCGAGCGTCGCCGAGAACAAGATGGTCTGGCGCTTTTTGTTCGTCATGTCGAGAAGGACCTTGACCTGCGGCATGAAGCCCATGTCGGCCATGCGATCCGCTTCGTCGATGACAACGATGTCGACATCCTCGAGGCTGACTGAGCCCTCATCGATGAGGTCGGTCAGTCGTCCAGGCGTCGCCACGACAACGTCGGCGCCTCGCTTGAGCTGACGCCGCTGAAAGTCGTAGCCAACTCCGCCATAAATCGCCAGAACCCAACGGTTGTTCGCTTTGGCGAGTGGAAGTAGCTCCCTGCTGATCTGGTCGGCCAGTTCCCTGGTCGGAGCGAGAATCAATGCACGAGGGCGCTTCGGGTTGGCTCGTTCAACCCGGGCAAGGAGCGGAAGGCCAAAAGCCAGGGTTTTGCCCGATCCCGTCGGAGCACGTCCGAGAACGTCGCGCCCGGCGAGCAAGTCGGGAATGGAGGCTTCCTGAATCGGAAACGCCTCCGTGATAGAACGCGCAGCCAGTGGCTTTGCGAGGCGCGCAGGCACGCCGAGGTCGGTAAAGCTGGTCATATTTCTCCTCTGGCCCCAATCGTATTGGGGTCGGGCAGGTACGGTTTGGTCAGGCTCGACGCTCGTAATCCGTATCCCACGAGGATCGAGAGGCATAAACTCGAGGTCACGTTCCATGCCAGGTAGTTGGCCGTAATCACCGGGGTGCGCGCGTGCGCAGACTTCGTTCCAGTGCGGCGGTGAGGTAACGCTAACACAGATACCGCCCGATACCAGCATCTCACTCGATGCGAGACCGGATTAACACGTCAAGCAGGGTGAGGCCTGATGGGTCACGAAACGTCTATCGTCAAGGTGTGACCATTGAAGAAGAACGCATCGCCCTGTTCATGGACTACGAAAACCTCGCCATCTCGGCGCGTGAGGACCTGGGAGGGATCGCGTTCGACTTCGGACCGGTGGCCGACGCCCTGGCTGAGCGAGGGAGGGTGATCGCCAGAAAAGCCTATGGAGACTGGTCCTACTTCGATGAAGACCGCCGCATGCTCACCCGACACCACGTCGAACTGATCGAGATTCCCCAGCGTATGGGGACCATCCGCAAGAACGCCGCCGATATCAAAATGGCCGTAGACGCCCTGGAAATGGCCTTTGAGCGCTCATACGTGTCCACCTTCGTTATTTGCACAGGTGATAGCGATTTCACTCCGCTGGTCCATAAACTCAGAGAGCTGAACAAACGAGTTATTGGTGTTGGTATCAGGGCATCGACCTCCAAGCTGCTCCCACCCGCCTGCGACGAATTCCTGTTTTACGAGACATTGGAAGGCGTAGAACCCGGGGTTCCCACACCAAAGAAACCGGCCCGACAGCAGGCACCACCTATCCCTGAGGTGATCGCTCCCGAGCCCAAGGACACACCGGCCGACAATGACGGCAAGAGCCTTGACGATCTGGCCAAGCTCGTGAGTACGACGGTCGGAGGGTTGAAACGAAGCGCTGGAGGGATCATCCTCGGCTCGCAACTCAAAAGAACCCTTTTGCGTAAAGACCCCACCTTCTCCGAAGCGAATTATGGTTTCCGGGCCTTTGGAGAGCTCCTGCGGTATCTGGACGAACAAGGCGTGATCGAATTGTCCGAGGGGCCCGCCAAGGGCGACCCTGAAATCGACTTTCCGACCGAGAGTGCCGGGGCCGATGCAGCTTTCGACCTTGTCAAAAAGATCATCTCGGAGATCGGGACCGATCGAACGGTCATGCTGTCCGGACTGAAGGATCAGATGCGCAAGCGCGATCCCCAATTTTCGGAGAAGCAGTTCGGTTACAGCAGCTTTCTTCAATTCATGAAAGCTGCCGAAACAAAAGGGGTGGTCCGGCTTGAGTGGAACGAGGAGCTTGGCGGGTACATTCTGGGCGTTTGACCGGTTCACCGGGTTGGTATCGGTTCCCGCATGACCCAAATACCCCATACGTACGTTCACGGGCACCAGGCATCAGTCCTGAGGGCGCATTCGTGGCGGACCGTAGAGAATTCGGCGCCCCACCTCGTCGCCCACCTGCTCACCGGGGCATCGATTCTTGACGTCGGTTGCGGACCTGGCACCATCACGACTGATCTCGCTGATCGGGTGAAACCAG
>CAJQPD010000087.1 GCA_905480085.1 uncultured Acidimicrobiia bacterium | reverse complement strand
CGGAAACCAGATTCATGTTGTCCAAACAATCGATCGCGAAACGAGTGTGCATGCAAGTGCCTATGCGGAATCTGGATGCACACTCGATTGAGGGGTGGGTCCGGTGGGAATTGAACCCACAACCAACGGATTAAAAGTCCGCTGCTCTACCGGATTGAGCTACAGACCCAATGGTCCCTTAACGATACCCGCTGCACGCATCGCGGGGGAAATCGTTTTTACGGTTTCGACGGGAGGAACACCCGGGTACCAGTTGCGATCCGGTTCGTCTCGCCGGTTTCGACGTTGTAGGCGACCAGTGCAATGATGCCGGGATCGCCTTCGAGCATGCGGTCGACATCACCTTCGCAGGCGAGCACCCAGAGGCCGTCCGATTCGAGACAGGTGACCGGACCGTCGAGGACGAGTCGGAGGAGTTCAGCGCCCGTGTCCGTTGTACGCACAACGACGACTGGACTCCAGAAGTGGTTGTACGTGCCGCTGCCCTGGCTGTGGTCGGTGTAGATGAACCGGCTCCCGTCGGCAGATAGGGTCCGGTATCCGGCGTAATCGCCTCTCAGTAGGTCGGCGCCGGTTGTACTGATCAGTTCGCTGGTGTTTCCTTCGGCGTCGCCGAGCGTCACGACCGCAGTTCCGCCTCGTTCGAGATAACTCACCCCGCCACTCTCATAGGGCTCGATCTCCAGCGGGTCGATGAGAAAGGGATACCGATCAGCAGTTCCGAATCCGTACAGGCCAGGTGCCATCGGGTCGCAAAGGTCCAACACCAGCGTCCGCCCCTCCCTAACGATGATGTCCGGGCATTCGTAGATGAGCGATTCCTGTGGCGCTGCAAGCGGGGTCACGTGGACGCCGTTGGTATCCCCATAACTGACTACCACGTCACCCTCCACGAACCAGGCGGTGTCAGCGAACCAATTGGTCACCCAGGTGTTGGTGCCAGCAAGTTGGATTTCGAACGCATCGAATCGTTCGACGACCGCGTAGTCGGGTTGGTCGCTGCCGAACAACCGGGTCAGGAGGTCGTCGGGCTGGGGTGACTCCACGAGCGGCGGAAGATCGGCTATGACGAACTGGCCCTCAAACATGCCGACCGTCATCGTCGTGGCCTCTCCGGACGGTTCGTGGGTGACTGAGAAGTTCCAGCGAGGTGGGGCGATTCCGTCGTATTGGATAAACGGGTCGCCCGGCTCGATCCTATATGGCCCGTTGCAGAGATCCGGCTCGCAAGCCGTTCCCAAATAGTCTGCTGCGGCGATGTTCTCGTTGTCGCCGAAGGCAGTACCGGCATTCGTAGCCGGGAACCCGGCCTGCTCATAGGCTCCGGCAGCCAGCGCCGCCAAGTAGTTCTCGAGATGCTTCTCGGGAACGGCGGAATCAATATCAGGGGTGACCGAGTCATCAACGTTGGTGGTGGTGCTCGTTGTCGTTGGACTCGCCAACGTGGTGCTCGGGCTGACCGGGGCTGGGGAGGAAGTGGTGGTTGGCTGCGACACCGTTGGAGCGGCCGGGGAGGCCGCCGGTAGGTCGGTCGAGCAGGCAACGAGCAACAAGGCTCCGATGAGGATGCTGGACAGAGACCGCAACATGGGTACGTAACGTAGTCGCCGTCGCGGATAGTTCCGGGATTGCCGACCGGGAATTGGCGGGTAGCGTTCTTCGATAGAGTCTGGCGTGTGAATGCTCCACTCGTTCCTGTCGACTTTGTTGTGCCCGGCTCGTTAGTAGGCCCCGGATTCCGCCTCGAGCCTCTGGCTGCAGTTCACAACGAACGCGACCATGCGGCGTGGATGTCGAGCGTTGACCATATCGTTGCCACGCCTGGCTCTGAAAGCTGGCAAGGGAGTTGGCCGGTTCCGATGACTCTTGAGGAGAACCTTTCCGATTTGAATCGGCATGCCAAGGAGTTTGCCGAGCGAGTTGCCTTCGCTTATTCGATACTCGATGGCGAAGACGTGGTCGGCTGCCTGTATATCAAGCCAACCGACATCGAGGGTCACGATGCCGAGGTCAAGTCATGGGTTCGGGCTTCACGAGCAGAGTTGGATCGGGTGGTTTGGGAGGCCGTGTCTGATTGGCTGGCCACCGTCTGGCCGTTCACCAATCCCTACTACGCACCTCGGCGGTAGAGGCCCCAGCCAGATGTCCGGACGTTCGCGATGTGACATCGCGAGAGATAGATGGTGGTGTGGGCCGGCGCGCGATGGCAACCGGGCTTGTTGAGCGACCAGAATGGCGGGCATGTTGCGCTTCGGGATGTCCGGATTGCCGCCCGAAGGGGTGGACGATGCACTCTTCTTGGATGAGCTGGTCTCTCGCGGGCACTCGGCGTACGAACTCGGGTTCACGAAAGACTTTCCCTGGAAAGAGAAACGTTGTGTTGCTTTCGGGAAAGCTGCCGCTGAGCGAGGTATCGACCTCTCGCTTCACGCTCCCTACTTTGCCACTCTGACCGGAGCCGACGACGAAAAGGCCAAGCTGCCGGTATCGGCGCTGGAGCATTCGATGAAACTTGGCCGAGCCCTCGGAGCCCGGATCATCTGCGCCCACATCGGAGTCCATGGCGATCGTGAGCCGGCGGCGACGATGGACCTGGTCCGGCGGCGGCTCGATTATCTGTCGCCGAAGATTGCTCACCTCGGCGTGGCGCTCGGATTCGAAACGTCGGGCAACGACAACAACTTCGGTTCGATCGGCGACATAGCGTTGCTCGCCGAGGAGTTCCCATTTGTCTATCCGCTGATCGACTGGGCCCATGTGCATGCCACCACCAGAGGAGCGCTCACCTCGGTGGAAGCGTTCGATCAGGTTCTTGGATTCGTGATTGATTCCTTCCCGGAGTGGAAGACCGATCCGCTTCAGTGCCAGTTCTCGGACAACGAGTTCGGTGAGCACGGCGAGATCCGGCACGTTCGGTACGGCACGGGGACCCTTCGCATTGAGCCCCTGATCGAGGCGGCCTGGAATCGTGGCATTGACATGGTCGTGATCTCCGAATCGCGAGATCGAGAGAGCCACGATGAGATTTACGCTGAAGCGGTCGCAGCCACCGTCAGAGTTCGCGGGTCTGACGAAGGGCGCCCGGTCGGATTGCATATGGCAGGGGTTCCGCGTCAGGTCAACGTCGTCAAGGAAGCGGATCGGTGGCGAGTCCTGCGGACCCGGCGGCCCTTATCGGTTTCGAACGTTGACAAGGAAATGTTTCCTGGCCAGTTCACGAAAGGGGACATGATCCAGTACTACGCCTCGGTTGCTCCGTTACTGCTTCCTCATCTGGCCGATCGTCCGATCTCGATGAGCAGGTACCCGAACGGAATAGCCGGGCAATCGTTTTACGAGAAGCGGGCTCCTGGGCATCAGCCGGATTGGATGGCGACCGGTCTTGTGTCGTCTGAATCGATGGGCGGTGACATTGATTTCCTGTTGGCGGCCAACCGGGAATCACTCATGTGGTTCGCCAACATGGGTTGTATCGAGCTGCATCCTTTCCACTCTCGATGGACCACCCCCGATACGCCTGATTGGGCGGTGTTCGACCTGGACCCCGCAGGTGACGTGACCTGGCAGCAGGTGGTGGACACGGCCCGCCTGTTGGAGACGCTGCTTGGTCAGCTCGGCCTGGTCGGCTACCCGAAGTTGTCAGGGTCGCGAGGGATTCATGTGTATGTCCCGTTGGCCGAGGGGCATACTCAGGAACGGGTCCGGAACTTCGTGTACGCCGTCGGGATGCTGATGGCGGCTGCCAATCCGGCTGATATCACCATGGAATGGGACAAACCGAAGCGTGGCAATCGGGTATTCATCGATGCGTTTCGCAATGCCACAGGCCAGACCATCGCATCCGTCTACTCGATTCGTCCGCGTCCTGGGGCTCCGGTCTCAATCCCGATCAAGTGGGACGAGTTGGATGATCTCAAGAACGGTGACTTCACGATGGCCAATGTCTGGGACCGCCTCGCAACGCACGGTGACCTCTTCGCCGGCGTGCTGTCCGGCGAGCAGGATCTCACCGCCGCCGAAGAAGCCCTCCAAATCCCCTGATCGTTCGAACCCAGGGTTCTCGCCCAAACCCTGGGTTAAACCCAGGGTTCCTGCACGCGGAAATCGATCGTTGGAGCCCGGAGAATAACCCTGGGTTCGCACAGGAACCCGGGGTTGCAGCACCCGATAGTGGGCGCTGGGGCCCTCGGAACGGGGGGTTCAGGCGGCGTCGGCGGCGTTGAGGACCCAGGCATACCCAGCTTGGGGATCCTCGACCGCAATTCGACAGGCCCATCCGGTCGCCGGGTAGAGGTCCGACCACCAGTACCAGCGGAGTTCGGCTCCGGCCGTCCCGAGTTCATCCGGATCGGGTGGCCATTCATCGGTGAACTCGGTGAGGCAGGCCAGGGCCCACCAGGCGGCGAATCGACCTGAGGCGCCGCCGGTGCGTTGGCCGTGGGCGCCCCCGCCCGAGGCGGTCCATGCCATCAGCGCCATTGCCTGGTCCAAACGGATCTCGGTCATCTCGGCCTGCTTGAGACCAAGTGCGGCGATCGCCGAGGCGGCAGTTCCCTCCACAGCCAACGCCTCGGCCGTACCATTCGAGTGCTCGGTCCAGGTAGCCGCAAGATGAGCTAGCGCTTCGGTCGTTTCGAGATCAGTGATGATCTCCCCTGGAGCTCCGAGTTCGACTATCACTCCGGGCTCGACAGCCGGAGGATCGGCCTCGACTCGATCTGACTTGTACTTGGGTAGGGCGTATTCGGGTTCCCAGCTGGATAGAGCTACGGGTATTTCGAGCACCGGGTTGGCGTCGGGTGGGGGATCGCCGCGCAGTGCCCGTTCGTAGCCCACAATGTCACGAGATGGACCGACTGGCAGGAAAGGCGCTAGTTCGTTCCAGGAATGGGAGGTGGCTGCCACCTCAGTGAGCGGACCGAGCGTGAATCGGCTTGCCAGAGAATCGACGACCGCTGCTGCGAGGTCCGGATCGGCTTCGAGGGCCAGCCGATAATCAACATGGTGGGCGACGCCCCAGAGTTGTTTGCCGCGTTCAACCGCCTCGTGGCACCGGTCGCGCAGGTCGATCATTTCGGACCAATCCCGTCGACCGGCAAGTGAATCGACCCTTCGAATGAGAGGATCGGGTTGGCCGAGCTCGATGAGTTCTGGAATCGAGAGATGGTCGAGGGATGGGGGCGGTGTGTCGTCTGAGGTCACGGCGACCACCCCTCATCGGAGCCTGGTTCTCGATCGTTGGCGGCCGCCAGCTCTTCGCCGATGCCCACCCTTTTGTCGCCGGCCGCATCCGTCCCGGCGACGGACACAGGCATTCCGGCCCCGACCCAGTCCGACCACGATCCGACATACAGCCTCGGGAGTGGGAGACCTGCCACGGCGTGGGCGAGGATGACGTAGCAGGCAGTGACTCCGCTTCCGCAGTAGGCGATGGAGTCGTGACCGTCCGTGAGACGGGGGGTTAGTTCGGAGACCGGGAGCATGCGGCCACCCCTGGCCAGGCTTTCGTGCGGGATGTTGATCGCCCCCCCAATGTGGCCGGCCACCGGATCGATGGGTTCGAATTCGCCGCGGTAACGGGCACCGGCCCTTGCATCGATGAGGGTGGTTGTCGATGGTCGCGTGGCGACTTCGGTCCGGGTTGCCTGGTCATCGGTCCGAACATTCACTTCATAATGAACGGGCGGGTAGTTCGGCCGAACGGAGGTCTGTGATCCGCCTGCCTGAATCCAGGCCGGCCAGCCACCATCGAGAACGGCCACGTGCTCGTGACCAAGATGGCGGAGCATCCACCATAAGCGGGCTGCCGTTGAACCATGATCTGCGTCGTAGATGACCACCCGGTGATCACGCCCGATACCAAGCCCCCCGATCCTCTTGGCAAACGAGTCGAGATCGGGGAGGGGGTGCCGACCGCCACCCTCGTGGCCGGCCAGGTCACTCTCAAGATCGAGAAACTGGGCGCCCGGAATATGACCGATGGCGTATTCCTGGCGCCCCTTCTCAGGTTCGCCAAGGAACGAGCGCACATCGGCCAGGCGCATTGAGGGATCATTGAGTTGTGAAGCAAGCCATTCGGCGCTGACGATCATGCCGGCAGTATGGCAGTGCGTTCACAGCTCTTCGTCAAGGTCCTTCCGCAGTTGGTCGATGTCTTCCGCAACAGCACCTTCATCAGCGCTGGCTGTTTCGGTGGAATCCGCGGCGTCGGGTGACGCTTCATCGGACTCATCCGAAGCCTCGGTCGACCCG
>CAJQPD010000086.1 GCA_905480085.1 uncultured Acidimicrobiia bacterium | reverse complement strand
CGCCACATTCGAAACAGAAGTTCCCTCCTGGGATACCTGGGATTCAGGCCACGTGCCGGATCATCGTTTCGTGGCACAAAACGACCGCGTGGTGGGTTGGGTGGCGGTATCGCCGGTATCGGGCCGGTGCGTGTACGCCGGGGTCGTCGAGTGCAGCGTATATGTGGCTGAATCAGAGCGTGGGCACGGGGTGGGTTTCCGGCTCCTCACGACTCTTGTCGAAAGCACCGAGTCCGCAGGAATCTGGACTATCCAGGCCGGCATCTTCCCGGAGAATTTGGCGTCGGTCCACATCCATGAGAAAGCCGGGTTCCGTCGGGTGGGCACCCACGAGAAACTCGGCAAGATGAACGGTCGATGGCGAGATGTCCTGCTCCTGGAACGGCGCAGTCAGGCGATCTGATTCTTCGACGCCCGGATCTGGCCCGCCGGCGATTCAGGGGGATGGCCTAGCGTCATCAATCAGATGCGGTCAGCGTTCTCGGCGGCGGCGATGATCGTCGATCCGGTCGCGCTCAAAAAACTGAGCAAACGCATAGAACCGTTCGACCGGTTGCTACTTCCGTTCCGATGTTCACCGTGGAGGCCGAAGCTCTCGCCTTTCTTCAACCGTTCAAGAACCCCGCGTAACCGTCCGGTTCCTGCCGTCCGATCAAACGGCTTTGGCCCGGTCTGTGACGATCCGTAGCTGAGGGCGGGCGATAATCAGGTACAGAATCGGACCCAAGAAAGCTAGTGCCAGGACCACGATCGCCCAGACGATCTGATTCTGCCCGGCAGTTTCCCAGACACTGGTCGGCGTCTTCAGAACATCGATTACCGCCCAGAGGTGAAAGATGGCAAACGGCACGACCATGAAGATCATCAAGCCGAAGAAAATCCCTACTTCCATGGCGAGCCTCCATAAAACGATGCTCGGGCCATTGTATCAATATCGCAGTTCAAGCTCGATACGCCCGCGGTGTCTCGCAGGTCTGCTGAGCGGCCAGGCCGGCCGACCACCAGATGACCCGGCTAGGAGTCGATCGAGTAAAGCTGCATCGGTGTTGCCACATTCTTCAAGGTGCGTTCTCCAAGCAGCGTTGCGGTCAAACCATCTTTGTTTTTGATGTTGTCATACACGACCTTGGAGACGCCAATCGCTCCCGGGCTCATCTCACTTTGAATGCGCGAGGCGATGTTCACCCCGTCGCCGTGCACGTCGCCGTCGGCGAGTATCACCTCTCCGAGATGGATTCCGATCCTTACGCTAAAACTTCCATCTTGGACGACCGCCCGCTGGACCGCTTGAGCACAGGCCACGGCGTCCGATACCGAATCGAAACTGGCCAACATGCCGTCTCCGAGCTTCTTGAGTAACCGTCCGCGATGCTTGGCTAGCGCCTCTCGATGGATCCTCTCATTGGCGTCCAATATCTGCAGGGTGGCCGTCTCATCGTCGCCCATGAGCTCGGTAAAACTGACAATGTCGGAGAAGAGAATTGCCGCCAGTTTGTGTGATTGGGCAGTGCGTTCCCCGGTGCGAATCGACTCATCGAGAAAATGCCGCTTTCCCTTCAACGCGTTTTGGTACTCGTCCTTTGACAGGATGTTCTCATCGAGTTCAAAATCCATCCGGAGAAGGTTGTCAAAGAATGCATGAAGCCGCCGCTCGTCCGAGAGCACGGCCTCACGAAGAAAATGGGCATCAATGTTGATACACAGCGCCCCGACCAGACCAAAGTCGGAACGGAAGATCGGGATCGTGGTGCACTTGAACTGGCGCGATCCGATGTTCAACTCATAGTTGACCTTGTCTTCGCCCCTTTGCCGGCGGGTCTTAAGATCAAGAACCAGGTTGGTGGCACCGCTACCGATAGAACGACCGGTCACGGCAGCGTTCTCGATAACGACAAGCGACCTGGACGGATTGACCAGATTGTGAAGCAGGATTTCGATGCCGGTGTTCGGAAACGACCGTCCGAGGTGAGTGACGATTCGTCGATAGTTCTCCAGGAACGCATCGTTGTCTCTGACCACCCCGTCACCATCGTAGGCCGCGTACAAGTCCTTGTATCGTTGAAGTCGATCACTTGGAAACGTGTCGCGCACGAGATTTTGCTCACCGATCACAATAAGTTCTCGGGCGGCCCGCAAGTTTCGTTCTTTGATGAAATAGTCAACCGCTTCATCAAAGGCATCCGGGCTGAATTCAACGTGTCCGGCTGCGTTCACGATGAATGGATAGAAGTCGTATTCCTCAAGACGACGTGAACTGTCCGCTGCCTCGTCCCTCGAAGCACCAACGCTCCGCTTTCCGAGCAGAAATCCGAACACACCTAATCCGAGCGCCAGAACAATCCCGAAGCCGGTCATGACAGGATCCAATTACGTTTCCTCCACACTGGGTCGAGTGCCAACCTAGCCATCCGTTGGATCGTAAGCGGCGCGGGCCGATCGAATACTCAGAACAAAGCCGATCCGCCGTGACCCAGGATTCGGGTTCGAATCCGCGCAGCAACACAAACGCAAAAAGCCCACCTTTGGTGGACTTTTTGCGTTGTAGCCCCGACCAGGATTCGGTTCGAATCTGAAAACAACTCAGAACAAAGAAAATGGCCCACCTTCGGCGGGCCATTTTCTTTGTTGTAGCCCCGACCAGATTCGAACTGGCGTTACCGGCGTGAAAGGCCGGCGTCCTAGGCCGCTGGACGACGGGGCCGTGCGAAAACACGACAAACAGAACAAAAGAGCAGTTCTGGGAGCGCCTCAATAATAGCGTACTAGGCGAGTCCTCCGGCCGCCTAAACGAAACGGGCCAGGGCCCGGCGCAAACGAGCGACTGTCGCGGGCTGACCGAGCACCTCCATGGATTCGAACAAGGGCGGACTGATCATCGAGCCGGTCACAGCCACTCGAAGCGGCTGAAAACCCTTGCGGGGATTCAATTCGAGATCTTCGAGCATTTGCCGCATGACGCCCTCAATCGCCTCCGTCGACCATTCGGCCAGACCCTCCAGTCGGATGATCGCATCTTCCAACACTGGGGCAGCTTCCGGTTTCATGACTTTGTCCCAGGACGCTTCATCGAACGAGACTTCATCGACGAAGAGCCACTCCGACATTTCCACAACCTCCGGCAACACCTTGACACGCTCTTGGATAAGCGGCGCCATAATCTCGAATCGCCGCCGTTCGTCATCCGTAAGCTTCCGGTTCGCCTCAATAAATGGCAGTGATCGGGCAACGAAGTCGTCGGGACCCAGTTCCCGCATGTATTCGCCACTCATCCATTCGAGTTTCTTCGTGTCGAACACCGCCGGGTTCTTCGAAACGTCGGCAAGGTCGAACTTTTCGATGGCTTGCTCAGGGCTGTAGATGGTGATTTCGGGAT
Organism: uncultured Acidimicrobiia bacterium; assembly: GCA_905480085.1. Taxonomy (GTDB): domain Bacteria; phylum Actinomycetota; class Acidimicrobiia; order Spongiisociales; family JAENVV01; genus JAENVV01. The sequence continues at coordinate 1,317 of CAJQPD010000086.1, read as the reverse complement.
CGTATGACCAGCCGAGAAGGCTCATGTAATTGAACATGGCTTCCGGCAAATATCCGGCCCTCATGTACGCATCCATCGACGTGTCGCCGTGCCGTTTCGACAGCTTCTTTCCGTCGGGCCCGAACAAGAGCGGAAGGTGGGCGTAAATGACCGGTTCGGCCCCCATCGCCTTGGTAAGCAGAATGTGGCGTGGCGTCGAAGACAGAAGATCTTCCCCCCTGGCCACATGGGTGATCTCATAGTCGACGTCATCGACGGTCGATGCCAGGTGATAGGTGGGGGTGCCATCGGAGCGCAGTATCACGAAATCGTCAATGACGTCGTGGTCGAATCGCATGTCATCACGAACCAGATCAAAGAACTCGGTCACCCCCGGACGGGGAATGGCCAGACGAACCAAGAATGACTCGCCAGCCGCCATTCGTGTCTTGACCTGCTCTGAGCCGAGCGTGCGACAGGCTCCGTCGTAGCCAGGAGGACGACCGGCCGCCTGAGCAGCTTGCCGGCGATCGTCTAGCTCCTCAGGCGTACAGAAACAACGGTACGCAGCTCCATCGGCAATCAATTGCTCGGCGACTTCTCGATACCGATCGAAGCGATCCGACTGGCGGTAGCTGCCATGTGGTCCACCGACCCCAACGCCCTCATCCCAGTCGAGACCCAGCCAGCGCATGGCCTCCATCATCTGCGTTACATATTGTTCCTCTGAACGGGCGATGTCGGTGTCGTCCACCCGAACGATGAACGTGCCGCCGTGGTGACGGGCGAACAGCCAGTTGAATACGGCCGAACGAGCATTGCCGACATGCAGCATCCCCGTAGGCGACGGAGCGATTCGTACCCGAACACTCATGATGCCGCCACCACCGTGTTCGTCAGCGTTCCGATGCCCTCGATCTCCACATCCATCCGGTCGCCAGGCTGTACCGGACCGACCCCGCCCGGGGTGCCAGTCATGATCACATCGCCGGGCAGAAGTGTCATAACCGAAGTGACGTATTCGATGAGCTCGGCGACCCCGAACACCAGATCGGCGGTCGACCCATCCTGGCGAACCTCGCCATTCACCCTGGTGATGAGGCTCATTCCCTCAGCGGCATCAAACTCTGTTTCGATAGCCGGACCAAGCGGACAGAAGGTATCAAACCCTTTACCTCTGGTGAACTGGACGTCCTTGCGTTGAAGGTCACGCGCCGTCATATCGTTGCCCACGGTATACCCGAGGATGACCTGACCCACGTCCTCCGCCGGTACATGGCGGGCAACCGCTCCGATGACCACGACCAACTCACCCTCATACTGGAGGTCTTTGGTGAG
>CAJQPD010000085.1 GCA_905480085.1 uncultured Acidimicrobiia bacterium | reverse complement strand
CCTGGATCCTTGGAGCTCCAGACATCATCGTGCCGCACGACACTTCACTTGCCAAGACGGTGGCGAAACATACCAATTCCGGTCGGCGGGTTGTCGCCCTCGCCTACACAGACGAGACGCTGACCACCGCCGCTTTACCATCAGATCTCGTTCCATGGGCGTTGATCATTGTGGGCGACACCGTGCGCCCTGACGCTCGAGCAGCCCTGGACTATTTCGCCGACCAGGGCGTGGCAGTCAAGATCATCTCGGGAGATGACCCTCGGACCGTGGCAAGCATCGCCAGAGCAGCCGGAGTAGGCGGATCCAATCGGGTGGTAGATGGAAGCCGCCTTCCGACTGATCCAGCCCGGCTTCGTTCCATCGCCGAGCGAGGGGTCGTCTTCGGGCGAATCACCCCCCACCAGAAGAAGGAGCTGATCCTCGCCCTTCGAGCCAACGGACACACCGTGGCGATGACCGGAGACGGCGTCAACGACGTCCTCGCCCTCAAGGAAGCCGATATCGGGGTAGCCATGGGGGGCGGGAGTTCCGCCTCGCGAGCCGTATCCCAGCTCATACTGCTCGACGGAACATTCGATGCTCTGCCGCATGTCGTTGCGGAGGGCCGACGTGTCATCGGAAACATCGAACGGGTCTCGAACTTGTTCCTCACCAAGACGGTCTACGCGATGGCACTTGCGGTATCGACGTCGCTCTCGCAACTCGCCTACCCGTTTCTTCCCCGCCAACTCAGCCTGGTCGGCGCGCTGACCATCGGCATCCCTGGCTTCTTCCTGGCCCTCCAACCATCATCAACCCCGGTCCGTCCCGGATTCCTCCTCCGGGTATTCCGATTTGCCATACCAACCGGATTGATCGCGGCTGCGGCCACCTACAGCGCCTACGGCCTGGCCCGCAGCCAGGGAGTCCCATTGGGCGAAGCCAGGACAACCGCCACGCTCGTCCTGGTGGCCGTAAGTCTGTTTGCCCTACTCGTCGTGAGCCGACCATTGACAACCGCCCGCCAGGTCCTCGTGATGGTGATGACCGGACTGTTCATGGTGACGATGGCGCTCGAATCTGCCCGGGTCTTCTACGAACTGCCACTCCCAACGGCCATCGTTATCTGGGCGTCGATCGGCATCGCCGCTTTTACCGGAGCGATCATGTATACCGCCTGGCAGCTTTCCGGCTGGATAGCCCAGGGTGGAGTCAACTCGTTCGTGGCTGCGGTCGTCACCGTTTTCAAGGGCGACCGGTCTGGCGATGACAACAACTAGATACGTTGGGGCTCTCCTATTCATCGCGATGGTGTCGGCCTCCTGCATTGCCGAGCCGATCGAGCGCTCACCATTGAACACATACCCACCAATCGATAGTTCGACGAACCCGACGATTATTTCAAACAAGACGACCAGCGTTCCATCCGAACATGTTGAGGTGATCGCGCTAGCCAGGGATCAAACCCTGGCTGGTTCGATCAGGTATGACGTCTACGGACCGGACCAGGGTGCAGAATTACCCGTTGTCGTGATCATCCACGACCTCGATGGAGCCGAACAGGCGACCGAGTTAGGACGTGCGCTGGCCACCGAGAACGTCGTGATAATCCCCCGCTACGACAGTCCGATCAGAGGCGGAAGATTCCCCGATCCGCTGTCTGCCGCCAGTTGTGCATTTGTTCTGGCGTCAGATTCCTCCGTGTTCGGCGGCGATCCGGACCAGCTCATAGTGATCGGAGCCGGGTTCGGAGGTTTGGCCGCCTTCATCGTGCTGACCACCAACGACCTGTACCGTCCAACCAGCTGCGAATACACCGGGTCGGTCAGACCGGCACGGCTGATAGTCATTGGCGGCACCTGGAGCCCATCCCAGCTTGCGGCCGATGCATTTGACGCCATGAATGCCTTCATGGGTGGGACTGTCGAACAAGCCCCAGCCACCTGGGAACTGCTCAACCCCGATCAGTACCTTGACAGGCCACCGTTCGAGGTCACGTTGCTCCGGGGCGACAGCGACCCGAATCCGGAGGTGACCGATGAATTCGGCGCCCGACTGCTCGAAGCCGGATGGCCGGTGGACGTCGGAATCATCGGGCAAAACAGCAGCCGAAGCGCGCTGACCAACGCGACAGAAGAAATCGCCGGCTACCTCGACAGGCGTTAGTGAAGCCCTTCAAGTTTGTCGTTCTTGCCGATGACGATGATCCCATTGTCGGAGACCGTGAATCGTTCCCGATCAGCCTCGAGGTCGACTCCAATCTTCATGCCGGCCGGCACCCACACGTTCTTGTCGATGATGGCGTTCCTCACCACCGCTCCCCGACCGACCCTGACGTTCTCAAACAGGATGGAACCTTCGATTTCTGAGAAAGAATTGATCCGAACCAGTGGTGACAGAATGGATTGGACGACGTGACCGCCCGAAACCACCGCCCCGGACGAGACCATCGAATTGATGGCTCGGCCGCGTCGTTCGCCTTCATTGTGTATGAACTTGGCCGGAGGGTGGGTCGGCTGCCAGGTTCTGATCGGCCAGGACTCGTTGTAGAGGTCGAAGATGGGATCGAGGGCAATCAGGTCCATCGAGGCTTCGTAGTATGAATCAATGGTTCCCACATCGCGCCAATACCCCACCTCCCGGTGACTCTGACCGGGAACGACGTTGGACGCATAGTCATAAACGTGAGCGACTCCCGCCGCCACCAGCGTCGGGATGATGTTTCCGCCGAGGTCGTGCTTGGATTCTTCATCCTCGGAATCGGCTCGGATGACCTCTTCGAGGACATCTCTTTTGAAGATGTAGCTGCCCATCGAAGCGAAAGCGAGCGAAGGATCATCGGGGATCGTCGGCGGGACGGCAGGTTTCTCCACGAAGGCCTTGATGTGGCCACTGCTATCGGCGTCGATGACACCAAAATCTGTGGCATCTTTGACGGGAACCCGGATTCCGGCCACGGTGACCCCGGCTCCTGACGCAATATGGGCATCAAGCATCTGCCTTGGATCCATCCGGTAAATGTGATCGGCACCGAAGACGATGACATGGTCAGGGCGCTCGTCATCAAGGATGTTGAGGTTCTGAAATATCGCATCTGCCGACCCGGAATACCAGCGGGGGCCCCGCCGCATCTGAGCCGGAACTGGCGTGACATAGTTGCCGAGGATCGGTGAAAGACGCCAGGTCTGGCTCAGGTGTTTGTCGAGACTGTGACTCTTGTACTGCGTGAGAACTGCAATGTGGTGGAAGTGGGCATTTGTGAGATTCGACAGCACAAAGTCGATGAGTCGGTAATGGCCACCGAACGGGACCGCCGGTTTCGCTCGCGATCTCGTCAGAGGATGCAATCGCTTGCCTTCGCCGCCGGCCAGGACCATGGTCATAATACGTTGGCTCATGTGGTCAAACTAGTCCAGGGACGTTACTGGTGTCAGAATGGCGCAGTGAAGTATCGCTTTTTACCGATTGCTCTCGTGGTTCTCGCCGCCTGCGCTCCACCTGCGAGCCCGGCCCCGTCGGTTGCCATCCCCGAAGTAACGGTCGCCGAATTCCTTGAAACCCTCCAGACCTCCAAGCTGCCCATCGTTGTCAATGTGTGGGCCTCGTGGTGTCTTCCCTGCCGGGCGGAGGCTCCCCTCCTGCGAGAGGCTGCCCTCCAATACGCTGGCGCAGTCACCTTTCTCGGCGTTAACGTTCAGGATCGACCGGACGAAGCAGCCGCCTTCATTGCCGAGTTCCGGCTGGATTTTGATCATGTCGCCGACCCGAACCGCTCCATCCCGGCCACCCTGGGAGGGGTCGGGGTTCCCATCACCTACTTCGTTGCTCCCGGTGGGGAGATCATTTCAATGCACGTGGGAATCATCGACGAACGAACACTCGTATCCGGCATCAATGATCTGGTCCGGCGACCCTGATGGAATTCACCCTTCTGTGGGCTGTCTTTCTGGGCGCCGGGGC
>CAJQPD010000084.1 GCA_905480085.1 uncultured Acidimicrobiia bacterium | reverse complement strand
CTCGACTCGACCGGCACAGCATGCAACACCCGTTCGGCCAGCGGGCCGAACCAGACACCGAGGGACACACCCAGAACCAACAATCCAGGGACCAGTCCTGCCAATCGAGGGTCCCACCGACTCGCCATCACGAACCCAACTACCCCACCGATCGCGGCCAGCCATTGCAAGCTGCGCCGCTGAGCTCGGGAACTCCACCAGGCCATGACCGCCATGGGGACCGTGAATGCGGACAACATCCATCCGGACAGCCAGCCCGCTCGTTCGGTGTCGGTTTCGATCAACACCGAGACGAACAACGGCACCAGAGCCAGAACGAGAAACACAACAAATCCGAGCGTGACGTTGGCCAGGAGCACCGCCGGGTTTCGCAGCGATGTGCGAAGTGGAACCAGCCCGTTGACGTCGCCGACGAACCCGGCCACCGTGGCGACGACTCCGACCACCAGCCAGACCGGCTGAACGGCAGTTACGGAACCTTCGACACCACCGATGCCAACCATCGCCGCGGCGATGCCAAATCCGATCAGAACCACCCTCGTCCACGGCATCACGACCTGGCGTGATGGGCTGGACTGCATCGACCTCAACATATACAGCGACAAAGCAACAAAAGGCAGGTTGATCCAAAAGGCCAATCGCCAATCAGCCAAACGAACGATGATGCCACCGTAAAGATGTCCCAACGTCCATCCGGCGAGATCGACTGCGGCCACAAACCCCAGCCAACGCGACGACCCAAGCAGTTTCCATCCATAGGACATTCCTGCCGGGACGATCGCACCGGCGGCGAGTGCCTGAACGCTTCGGCTGGCCACGAGTACCCACAGGCCAACGAACTCTGCGGCCGGGCGTGCCTCAAACGATCGATAGGCAAGTTGTTGAACCAGGCGGGTTGACCACGGGCCCGAGACCGCCACAGCCACCGACCCGAGCGCAAAGAGAACCAAACCCCATCGAAGCACCGGACCTGCCCCATGACGATCGGACAGACGGCCGGCCGCCAGAATTCCAATCGCATAGGCAACCAGGTATCCCGTAACCAGCCACGACGCCTGTCGGATTCCCCCTGGTACGGGCAGGTCGAGTTCGGAAACCACCGAAGGAAGAATCGCCGAAATGACAGTCAGGTCGAGGGCGCCCAGTAATACCGGAAGCCCGATGGCGATCTGGAGTTGGCGCTCCGTCACGGAATGACGATGTCGACAGGTTGGGCGTAGGCCCAGATATCGATCGTCCAGGTCCGGGCTGATTCAACCTCAGATTCGACAAGGATGATCCGCCGCACCTCGTCACCCGCCAGATAGATCGTTACGTTGGCATCTTCGCCCTGCAGATATCCCAGGGTGAGTGTTTTGAGCCGCTCACCAGATACGGCACCGGTGATTACTTTGAACGACTCACCGGGAAAGTCCTCGAGTTCACCATCCTGACCCCAGGCCAGACCGCTCAAGTCCTCACGAAGAAGCGCACCAAGACCATCTTCGGCGAAGATGTCCGTTCCGGTGATGAGGTCGCCACCGACCACTTCCTCAAAGTCCTCCGCAAACGGAACTCTCTGCCAGAGACGATCCCCCTCAGTGACAACTTCCAGGATTGCTGTCAGACCGAGCGTCTTTACCCGAACATCGGCACGCGACCGGGTGGGCGCCTCAAACACTCCGTCAACCCGGTCCATTATCAGCCCCGGTTGAACTTCCACGACTTCACCGACGTAGGCCACCCGAAACGAGAACGACGGAGCTGCCAACACCGCAGCCGAAGCGGCATTCATTGCCTCTCCAGGGGGGCGTTCGGCCGACTCGTTTCCCGAACATGCCGCCAGGACGACGACCAACGTCAGCCAGAGAATTTTTCGCATCGTCACAGTCTATGAGAGTGATGGACTATTCATCGGAACCGCTATCCGCCTTCGCTTGTATGTCATGAACAATGTCGGCATTGGCAAGGGTCGTGACATCACCAAGCTGGCGTTGTTCGGAGATATCCTGGAGAAGGCGGCGCATGATCTTTCCAGAACGGGTCTTGGGCAGATCGGGTGTGAACACAATCGACTGGGGCTTGGCAATTGGCCCGATCACATTGGCGACGTGATCGCGGAGTTCCTCGATCAACGCATCGTCACCTTCGACCGTACCCCGTAGCGTCACGAACGCCGCGATTGCCTGACCGGTAATCGGGTCCTTGCGCCCGACAACTGCCGCCTCGGCTACCGCCGGATGAGAAACAAGAGCCGATTCAACCTCGGTGGTCGAGATGTTGTGACCTGAGATCAGCATGATGTCATCGACCCTCCCCAACAGCCAGTAGTAGCCGTCAGCATCTCGTTTGGCACCGTCTCCAGGGAAGTACTTGCCTGGGAATCGTGACCAGTAGGTGTCGACAAACCGGTCCGGATCGCCCCATATCGTCCGGGCCATGGACGGCCAAGGTCGTGTAAGCACCAGAAAGCCTCCCCCGCCGAACGGCACGGATTCGCCATCCGCGTCAACCACATCTGCCCCAATGCCAGGGAACGGCAACGTGGCAGAACCGGGTTTCGTCTCGATGACGCCCGGCAAAGGCGTAATCATGATTCCGCCCGTTTCGGTTTGCCACCACGTATCAACAATCGGGGCTGACTGAAGACCGATGTGTTCCCGGTACCACATCCACGCCTCCGGATTGATCGGTTCTCCAACCGTTCCCAACAGACG
>CAJQPD010000083.1 GCA_905480085.1 uncultured Acidimicrobiia bacterium | reverse complement strand
GCGCGCTGGAAGCGACGTTCGAGTTCAAGACCTTCAGCCATGACCGCATGATTGTGCTCGACGAAGTCGTGCGTGGCGGCCCATTCGCCGACGATGAGGGCGTGACGAATGAACAGATCCCGGGCTTGCTCCTGATCGATCCCACCAAATTGAACTGGTCGGGTCGTCTGCAAGGGAAGGCCATACAGCGTTACGGACTCATTGGTGAGTGAGGCACCCTGGGTCGAGTCCCACCACGGATCCGAGTGGGTTCGCTTGACCAGATGACCAGCCGCCCTCTCGATTTCTTCTGGACTGATCCCGGCCACCTGACGGGCCCACATCCGGGCTGTTTCGACGAGTTGGCCCGCCATCACCCACGCCGGACCGCGCTTGAATAACGTCGACCCAGGGGAAATCGCGAATCTCACCCCACGCGCCCCGCGGTACTCATAACTTTCCGGGTCCTTGGTGCCGACCTGGGATAGCAACCCGGCGAGCAGTGCTTGGTGAATCTGCTCGGGACTCGCCCCAACTTCGACGCGCTTCATCCCGAGATCCTCGGTCGCCCTGGCTAGTTGGCTGTGGACATCCTGCCATTCACGAACCCGCCGGTAGTTGAGGAACTCCTCGCGACACATCTTGCGGAACTGATTGGAAGATCGGCTCCGACGCTCCGCACCGAGATGGCGCCACAGATTCAACCAGGTCACGAAATCGGACTGCTCATCCCGAAAGCGAGCATGCAATTGATCTGCCTTCGCCTCTTCTCCCGTCGGTCGATCACGAGGGTCCTGAATGGCGAGCGCCGAAACGATGATGAGCATTTCCTTGAGCGAACCGTTGCGGTCTGCCTCGACCAACATCCTTGCCAAGCGAACATCAACCGGTAGCCGGGAAAGTGTCCGTCCAACATTGGTTACCCAGCGGGTCGTACCAATCCGGTCCGGGTCAACCGCCTGCAGTTCGACGAGGAGGGCCACCCCATCGCGTATGGTGCGGCTGTCCGGCGGATCCAGGAAAGGAAATGTTTCGATCTCGCCGATGCCAAGCGACGCCATTTGAAGAATGACCGACGCCAACTGGGTCCTCAGAATCTCGGGATCGGTGAATTCCGGACGGCTCTCGAAGTCATCTAGCGAGTACAACCGGATGGCAATGCCCGGACCGAGCCGCCCACACCTGCCGGCCCGCTGAGAAGCAGACGCCTGCGAGATGGACTCGATCGGCAGGCGCTGCACCTTGGTTCGTTTTGAAAAGCGGGACACCCGGGCAGTTCCACAATCGACGACGAACCTGATCCCCGGCACCGTGAGCGATGTCTCGGCAACGTTGGTGGCCACCACGATCCGGCGACCGGTGTGCGCTTCGAAGACCCGGTGCTGTTCGGCTGCCGACAGCCGACCGAACATTGGAACGACCTCAGTATGAGACAGATCGAGTTCCTCAAGGGCGTCCACGGCGTCGCGGATCTCTCGCTCGCCCGCACAGAACACCAGAATGTCGCCATCGCCTTCGGCGATGAGCTCCGCAACCGCCTCACAGATGCCCTCCGGTTGATCGCGCACCTGGTCGCGGGTCGGATCGTCGAGTGGACGATATCGAACTTCGACCGGGTAGGTCCGGCCCGACACCTCCACGACCGGAGCCGCGTCGAAATGAGCCGAAAATCGGTCGGTATCGATCGTCGCCGAAGTGATGATCAACTTCAGGTCAGGACGTTTCGGCAAAACCGTTTTGAGGTAGCCGAGCAGGAAGTCGATATTGAGGCTCCGCTCGTGAGCCTCATCGATGATGATCGTGTCGTATTTGGACAAGAGCCGATCGCGATGGGTCTCATTGAGGAGGATCCCATCGGTCATGATTTTGACCCGGGTGGCATCCCCGACCTGATCCGTAAACCGGACCGTATATCCGACGAGATCACCGAGCTGAGATCCGAGTTCTTCTGCGACCCGTTCGGCGATCGAACGAGCCGCAATTCGCCGTGGCTGGGTGTGCCCGATCAGACCTTTTTGGCCACGGCCCAGCTCCAGGCAGAGTTTGGGAAGCTGGGTCGACTTTCCAGATCCCGTTTCGCCCGCCACCACGACGACCTGATGGTCACGAATGACGTCGAGCAGCTCCTGGCGCCGCTCGGTGATCGGCAGATCGGGATAGGAGATTTCAAGCATGCCCCCATGATGGTCGATGGGCAGACACAAGAGAATCCCGGGCAGAGCCCGGGATTCTCACTAGCGGGATCGCTAGACGTCGGTTAGACGCCTGAACCAGCCAGAACTCGTGCTTCAATCTCTTCCTTGCGGGGTGCCTCACTCGCAATCCAGACCAGACCGAACCCGCTCAGCATCGTTACGAAACCGACACCAGCGACCAGGGCGATTACTCCGGCTGCCAGTTGCAGTGTCGATGCCGTCACGGCGCCTACACCGAGCTCAGCGATCAACGCATGGGCCGTGCCGCTCCATACTGCAGCGCGAGCTGGACCTTCCAGCGGGTGCATCCGGTCGAAGTCCGTCCAGTACTTGCCTTCGGTGGGAACGTCGTACGTACCTGCTGCGAAGACCTCGCCGTTGTACTCGACGTCCGCATCCAAGACGACCGTGGTCGATCCGTGCAAGGTGTGATAGCCAATGGTGGCCATCTGGAACATGTACTCACTCGCCGTATTGACCATCGGATCGGCCGGATCAAGCTGTGACATAACAACCGGGTAGCCCCAGTCATCGGTCAACAACGTCATGATGGCTTCTGCGCCTTCGGTGGTACCCCGGTCGACTAGCTGACCGTCGTCGTTGTAGCTCAGCGTGACGTTCTGCGCCTCACTGAAAGACTGCAATGACTTGCTGCCGTCCCTCGCTATGTTCAGAGCGACTCCTGCTCCGATCAAAAACCCGAGGCCTACGACTGCCAACACGTAACCCAACTTCTTCATACGACTGTTCACGGTGGATCCTTTCCTACCTTTGCGATCTACTACTGAGATCTATCACTTTGTGATTTATTTCACAAGCAGAATTATGCACCATCTGCAGTCCCAGTGCTACGCCATAACGTCCCTGACGACCAGGCCAAAAGTCCCTTACGCCAATGTGCATGTACGACGGAGCGACTGGCTGCCGTCTGAGCGTTGCCTGGCGGGAAGGCTCGCCTGGCCCCGGTCTGGCAGGGTATCCATCGGCTTCCGATGGCTCGAATAGACATAAGGAAGCACCCGGCAGGCAGTACCGTGTTCCCGTGAAACGATGTCTCGTTGGTATCCTCGTCGCCTTGGCTGCCTGCTCTACCTCTCCGACTGCCGGACCATCCGAGGCAGACCGAAGTGCGTTCTGCGACCCGGTAGTCGCGGTCTACGAGCACATAGATCCGTCCGACCTTGCCTCGGTACGGGCCGTTGTGGGGGCAATCTCGGAGAACGCCTTGGGCCTCGACGAGATCAACCGGGCCACATTCGTAGCCATCGGAGCTGAGTTGCAGGTCACCCTGACGGCAGGCAATTGGTCGACCATTCGACTCGTCGACGAACTCGAAGCACTGTGCGCGGTCAGCCTGCCCGTCTGGTCGTCACCGTAGGGCACGGACCATCAAGTCGCTCAGCTATGTCCCAGATCGGCCGATAATTCATACGAGATGACCATAAAGAAGACGCTAGCGATCGCCGCCATACCTTCGATGCTATTTACCTACGGCTGGGCCCGATATCAGAAGGCGGTCGATGAACTCGACCGGTACCGTCCTGCGTCGCCCGTTCTCCCCGGAAGCCTGCACGCCATTCCGACGACGTTCGGCAGCGTGTCATACCGCATCATCACAGGAGACCCCCATAAACCACCCCTCGTCTTGATTCACGGTTGGGGACGGACGGGTGACTCAGCCTGGTGGACGATCGTCTGGAAGACCGACCGGACCATGGTTCTGGTCGATCTCCCCGGTCATGGCCGCTCGCGACTCACAGGGCCCTTTACCCTCGACCTGGCCGCCGAGGCCATCATCCGAATTATCAAGCATGCCGAGTTGGACGATCCGGTGCTGGTCGGGCATTCGATGGGCGGGGCCATAGCCTTGTTGGTCGGCCGCAAGCTCGGCAGTCAAGTCTCGCACATCGGGATCCTCGCCTCGTCGGCGTTCTGGGTGAAGCCCAAGCTGACCGTCACGTTGGCCGCCGCTCCCTACGTCATGGCTCCGAACTCGCCAATCATCATCCGTCGCCAGCATCGCCAGGCCGTTCGAGTTCCACAAGAAGCGGGCCGGGTGGTATGGGAGTACGCGGCCCGGCCTGCGAGAAGCACGTTGGAATCCACCGCCAGGGCACTGAAGTCGTTTGACGCTCGCAAATGGGACCGGACCGGATTGGCCAAGATCACGTGGATGGTCACGATGGCAGACGGCATTATCGACCCTGACGAACAACTCGCTTCCGCGCGGCTATTCACGGACGGCATCGTCGAAGTGGACGCCGAACACTCGGTCGTCATGGACCACCCCGAAATCGTTGCGCCATTCCTTGAAACACTCGGGATACCGCTGCTTGGTCGATACATCGATGAAGCGGTGGACCGGTAACCGGCATCACCTCCACCCCGGCAGACCGACCGTGGACTCAGGCTCATTCGATCCGGACTTCGGTTCCGACAAGCCATGGACACCAACCGCCCCGATCAGGTCCGTGCGATAACCAGTTGGAACACAGACTCGTTGGTCATCTCCGGGTAACACCCAGAGATAGAGCAGCAGAGTCACCTAGAGTGAAGACATACCCATGCGGACACGACTGTTTCAAATTATGCTTCCCCTCGGTGCGCTGATCCTGGTAGCGCTATTCGTCATCCCCAGGTTGGCTGGCTCACCAGCCGGGCCCTCTCCAACTGTCCCACCTTCCGCAGGCGGCACAATCCGGGCTACGACCGTGCCCAATACCCCCGCCACGGCGCCGACGTCAACGTCAACGTCAACCGCCACCACCTCAACCACAGTCCCCGAGATCGTGGTGACCTTTGCGGCGGGGGGAGATATCGGCGCTTCC
>CAJQPD010000082.1 GCA_905480085.1 uncultured Acidimicrobiia bacterium | reverse complement strand
ATCAACTCCACGAAACCGCTGTTTGACGTCATGCGTGATAACGGCTTCATGGCGACGGACGAACCTGATCCGATCTTCGACACCCCGCAAAACAAGTAAAAGATAATGGCCGGAGTCCTTGTCGATTCTGCTGAGGCTTCGGCCTTGGGTACCGCCGCCGGCTTGCGCCGGCGGCGGTACCTGGCGTTGGTCACCGGTTGGGTGGGGTTTGTGGCCATCTGGTGGTTACTGTCCGTCTGGATGGATTCCGATGCCCGATTGCCGTCGCCCGGCCGGGTATGGGATGAGGTATGGATCATCTTCAACGGTGACCCGACGAACTCCCGTAATGACGGCGGCATCTTCTGGAACAATTTCCTCGCCAGTGTGATCCGGGTTCTCCTCGGCTTTGTGGTGGGAGTTGCCATGGGAACCCCCCTCGGGTTTCTCATGGGGCGCAACCGATACTGGCGAGCCTTCCTGAAATCCCCGGTGATGATCGCCGGCTCGATTCCCGGCCTTACATACGCGGTCATGGTTCTGGTCGTTTTCGGCATCTCGTTCGTCGGACCGGTCTTGGCGATCGGCCTCATCTCGATGCCGTACATCGCCATCAATGTCGCCGAGGGCGTTGGTGGGGTGGATAAGGGACTCTTGAATATGAGTCGGTCGTTTGGCCGATCCGAAAAGCAGATGTTCCGAGATGTGGTCGTGCCGTCGGTATTGCCGTTCATTTTTGCCGGCGTCCGGTTGTCGTTTTCCCTGGCCTGGAAAGTTGGTCAGCTCACCGAGGTGTTCGGAGCCAGTCAGGGGATTGGCTTTCAGATCCGTCGCAACTTTCAGTTGTTCAATATGCCGGCGGTTATCGCCTGGATTGGCCTCTTTATCATTTTTATGTTGGTGCTTGAACGATTCGTTCTCGTGCGAATCGAACGAAAGCTATTTCGGTGGCGACAATGGGAGCGTGAAGGATGACCACCCTGATTCAAGAGGTGGAGCCGGAGCCTGATTCGGCCATCAAACGCTGGTTGGTATCAGATCGCGGGGCCACGATCAGCGCGGCGGTCCTGTTCCTCGTGATGTGGCAATTACTGACCCTGTTCGCTCCCCGGGTGCCGACGCCGTGGGCGGTAGTCAAGATCATGTGGATCGAGGTGACGGGCGGCGACTACGGAAGCGTACGCAGAGGCGAATTCTGGAATCACTACGCGGCGACTCTTCAGCGATATGCCTACGGACTGGCCATTGGATTCACCGCCGGTGTGTTGGTCGGTGCGCTGATTGGAGCCTCCAACATTGCCAGGGCGCTCATCAGCGATACGGTGTTGGTGTTGCTGGCTCTGCCGGCCTTTGTCTGGGCATTCTTGACCACGATGTGGTTCGGGATCGGCTGGCAAGCGCCGGTGCTCACGGTGGCCTTCACGGCCTTTCCATTCGTGGCCGTGAACGTCGCCCAGGGAGTGCGGGCCATTACGCCGGACCTGCGGCATATGTCGACGGCGTTCGGCGTTACTCCCGTAAAGCGTTTTCGGCATCTCATCCTCGCCGGTATCACCGGCTACGTATTCGCCGGTTTACGGTTCGCCATGATCGTGTCTTGGAATGGCGTGCTCCTTTCCGAATGGTTCAATGGCCAGGTCGGGGTCGGCTTCCGCACCAGGTACTGGTTCGACGCCAACCGGTATCCAGGCTTTCTTGGATGGGTAATCTCGTTCATCATTTTTGTTGTGGCCCTCGACCGACTGGTACTTACCAAACTCCAGGCTCGAGCTTTCCGGTGGAGGAAGACAAACGACGAATTAGACAAAGAACTATTAGCGACGGTTGGGTGAAAAGATGGCAAAAGTAACGGTATCCAAACTCGCGAAATTGTTTCCCCCTCCTATCAAGGGTGGAGACGTTGTCCGGGCTATCACCAACATCGACTTCGAGGTAGATGGCAACGTGTTCGTTTCGATTGTCGGCCCTTCGGGGTGCGGTAAGAGCACCTTGCTGAACATTTTGTCGGGCGTCGACACGCCCACCTCTGGCAGTGTGACCGTTACCGAAGCCGGCAAGCCTGCCAAGCTGGGATACGTGTTCCAGGATGCCCGTCTGCTTCCGTGGCGTTCGGTGATGGACAACATGATGTACGTGCGCGATGACGCCAGCGAAGAGTCGGTCGCCAACGCTGCCAAGTATCTGTCGATGGTTGGTCTTGACCACACCCATGAGATGTTTCCCGGTCAGCTCTCGGGTGGTATGCAGCAACGGGTTGGCATTGCGAGGGCTTTCTCGGTGGAGCCAGACCTCTTGCTTATGGATGAACCATTCAGTCACCTCGACGCCATGACGGCGCGTTCGTTGCGCGATCACCTCCAAGATTTGTGGAGTCGAACCCGTAAAACCGTTCTGTTCGTTACCCACGATGTCATGGAGGCTGTCCAGCTGTCAGACCGGATCATCGTTCTTGCCCCGGGTGGAGTGATCTACGACGATATTTCGATCGATTTGCCGCACCCACGTAAGGCGTCGGATCCGAAGGTGGCAACTCTGCAAGCCGAGATTCTCGGCCAGTTCGAAAATATGCAGATCCCGGCGGTCGAATAGCGTTTCCTGGCCTGATCAGGGTCCCATGACCTTACGGTACGACGACTGGAACTTCTCCTGAATCGGGCGAGGGAGTCCAGGTTCCGATCGATCGGTCGACCGAAACGTCGGCGGTTTGAAGGACGTTGACCGCCCAGGCGTCGAAAAGCGCGTCGCCCTGGCGGCTGGCCGCCAGGGCGAGGATTTCATCCATGTGTTCCTCGGCAGGGGGAGCGTCTCGCTCGGTGACGGCCGCCACGTAGAAGATTCCGTCGCTGGTTCGTCCGTAGGCAATGCCGATCTCACCGTCGAGGGCGACGGCGGCCAGGTCCCCACCATGCTGAACCGGTGACTGACAGCCGAGGCTGGCCCCGACGACCTCGTCTCCGACTGCCGCCCTGACCGCCTCGAGGGTTTCGCCGGCCTCTGCCATCTGTCGGGCCGTTTCCTCGGTCGCATCGTCCAGGAACGTCAAGACGGTCATACAGGACGAGGCATTGATGGCCAGGAAGTCGCGATAGGCCTTCTCCATATCAACGACTCCCGGAACTTTGACGAGTTCTTCCTGAACCCGCTTTCGCAACACATCCAGGTCGGCGTCGAGGGTGACCCTGGCCTCCGTAACATTGCGCTCCGCCAGTCGGGCTGCCAGGTCGTCACCGGGGCCCGCTGTCCGGGCCTCAAACGCTGCCTGTCGTTCTTCGGGGGTGACCGAAACGCCGAATTCTGATTCGGCCGCATCCGTGAGAAGTGTATGCAGAATCAACAAGAACGTGCTCGACGCCGCCTCGTCCGGGTCTTGCGGTACTCCGTCCGGGTGTAAGGCTTCGAGGTCGGTGCGGGGAATGTCGATGCCATTCACGGTGGCGAGAATTTCTGATCCGCCGCACGCCGATACAAAAACGATGAGGGCCAGCCCGGTGCTCAACGCTCGAGCCATCGAGGACCGTGTCATGGGCGGGTCGGGTGTTGGACGACGGCCCGATGGGCGCGGCTGGGATCGCCGGTACGTACGG
>CAJQPD010000081.1 GCA_905480085.1 uncultured Acidimicrobiia bacterium | reverse complement strand
CCGAATCGACGCAGTAGCAAGACCTGAACCGTCGGTCCGTGAGATTGCTGACGGTCGAATCTGCTGACGAGTGAATGCGGGCGTCATTCGGTCGGGTGAAAGGTCGCTCGATCCCCTCGGTCCACCTACCATGCTCGTGTCTAGCGGAGTCACATGAAGCGCGGCGTTGCGGCCTTTGTCACTGCATTGGTAATTCTTTCGCTCACAGCGTTCGTGGATTCCGGTGCCCGTTCCGCCAATGACGCACGAGTGCGCGCCGAAGTCTCGGCGAGCGCCGACGCACTGGCGAGGAGGCTGAGTGACGCGGTGGTTCGAGAGTCTGCGTCGGTCGAAACGCTGGCGGCCGTCGTTGAACTCAGTGAAGGCGATCCCGAACAACTGGCCTCGAACTTCCCGGTATTAGCGGCCGCCCTCATGGAAGTTGCTCCAAAGATCCGATCCGTCCAGCTCGGGCCGAACTCGATCCTTGAGTACGTCTTTCCCCTGGAAGGCAACGAGGCTGCGCTGGGACTCGATCTGATGGCGGACCCGGATCGAAGGGCGCTGCTCGAGCCGGCCATGGCCTCGGGTGACACGGTGATCCAGGGCCCGGTCGATCTTGTCCAGGGTGGTTCCGGATTGATCGTGCGCCGGGCGGTATACAACTCCGACGGCGCGTTCTGGGGGTTTGCGGCGATCGTTCTCGACTGGCCTGCCATCTCCGCCGAGGTTGGCCTGGAACGGTCCTCAAGCCCGGTCGTATCCGGGGTGATGCGTCTTGGCGAATCGACCATCATTGCGGGCACTGCCGCGGCCTTTGACGGGGATCCGGTCACCCGGAGTCTCCAGGTTGGGGCGAGCGCAACCACCTGGATTCTGGCGATGCGGCCAGACGACGGATGGCCGACTTCAGCGCCGACCACGGACACTTTGTGGGTTTCGGGGGCATTGATCGCACTCCTCGCAGGCGCCGGTCTATTTCAACTGTTGGGGCGCCCCGAGGCGCTGCGTGCTGAGCGCGAGAAAGCACTCAGTGATTTGGCATTGGCCGAGGCTCGCTACGAAGCCACCTTTCAACATGCCGGGGTCGGGATTCTTGTTGCGGACTCCCACGGTGAAATCGTGTCAGTCAATCGCGCTTTGAAACGTATTGTCGGACTCGATCCGGATGCTGACATGTCCGGACGAAGGATCGCCGACTTTGTCCGCCCGGAAGATCTCAGGACGGTTGAGGAAGTCTCAAAGAGCCTGATGAACTCCGGTGGGGTTGTCGAAGGAGAGTTCCCCTTGATGAGGAACGATGAGGAACGCTGGTCACGGGTACAAATGACAGCATTTCGTGACAAAACCGAATCGTTCTTCGTCGGTGTCATTGACGATGTGACGGCTCGACGATCAGCCGAATACGCCCTGATCGCCAGCGAGGATCGATATCGACATCTCTTCCAATCCGCACCGATTGCCATCCAGCGGCAGGACTTCTCTGAGGCCAAGCAGCGCCTCGACGAGTACCGGGCAGCTGGCGTTACCGACCTTCGTTCCCTACTCGAGGATCCGGACGTCCTGGCAGATCTCGTCGGCCGTATTTACGTCACAGATGCCAATCCTGCGGCTCTTGAGTTGAACAACCAGCTTGGCTCGGATTCGGACGATCACGATCTTCGCGACCTGTTGTCTGCCGAAGCACGGGAAAGCTTCATCTCGAATCTGATGGCGATCTGGGACGGTGCCGAACTTGCATCGATGCTTGTGTCGCCGATGACCGCTGACGGTCGCCAGCTTCATCTCGACCTCCGGTGGCAGCCGGTACAAATGGATTACGGGCTCGATTACTCGCAGGTGATGCTGACGATCAACGACGTTACCGGCCTGACAGAGGCGCAACGCCGACTTGAGGACTTGCTGGAGTCAAAGGATCGTTTTCTGGCGTCAGTCGCTCACGAGCTGCGAACCCCACTGACGGCGGTGGTTGGCTTCTCCCAGGAACTGCGAGACAACATCGAGTTGCCGGACCCCGAGCGAAGAGAGTTCGTCAGCCTGGTCGCCCAGAACGGCGTAGAGATGTCCCACCTCATCGAGGACATTCTTGTTATCGCCAGATCAGAAATCGGGGAGGTTCAGGTCGTGTTGAGCAGCCTCGATCTGGCCGCCGAGGTTGCGGCCGTCCTTCACCTGCTCCCCAACCACGGCCTGCGGGTCGAGGAGCCGGAGGTGCCGGTGGTCGCCCATGCGGATGCGTCACGAGTCCGACAGATCGTCAGGAACCTGGTGACCAATGCGCTTCGATACGGCGGTCACGAGGTCTCGATTGAGGTCGGCAACTACGACGGCGGGGTGTACGTGGACGTCAGTGACAACGGACCACCCCTTCCGCCGGGTGACACCAATCGGATCTTCGAGCCGTATCAGAAGCTGCGTGGGCCGGCGTCGGTCCCCGGGTCAATTGGCCTTGGACTGACGGTATCGAGGGCGCTCGCCAGAGCTCAGGGAGGAGACGTGACCGCCGCTCGCGTGGGTAATCGCAACGTCTTTCGCCTGGTCCTTCCCGCCACACTGTCTGGGGCATCCGACTCCGGCCCGACCCCCTAGCCAAGTTGAACCCTGGGTTCCAGCGCTCGGCGGGCATCGTTCGCGGGGCTCCAACGCTCGGTTTTGGGGGGTACGAACCCTGGGTTGAACCCTGGGTTCCAGTTCTCGTGAGTCGGGTTGCTTAATCGTGCAAAATCTCCAAAGATCGATGCGGGTCGGGAAGTGCCGATTCTGGTGGGGGCTATCGTTGATCGTATATCAACACGAGAAGGATTCAGTCATGAATGAATTGGCCGGTGCAGTTGTCGCGATCACGGGAGCAAGTTCTGGAATTGGAGCAGCGGCAGCCCGAGCCCTGGTTGCCGATGGTGCCAAGGTCGTCCTTGGTGCTCGTCGTTTGGAGCGCTTGGATGGATTGGTCGCCGAGTTGGGTGAGGCAGCCATACCGGTCGCGATGGATGTGCGCAACAGTGGTGATGCCGAACGATTGGTGGCTGCCGCCCTCGAGG
>CAJQPD010000080.1 GCA_905480085.1 uncultured Acidimicrobiia bacterium | reverse complement strand
AGACGCCGCTCCGAGTGCCACCCGGACCGTGGCAATGACTCCCGGCCCGAGATGGTCGAGGCCGATGGCGATCCACAAGAACGATGATCCCCAGATCACCGAGATCGTCAGCAGAAGGCCCCAGTCGCGCGCTGAGATGCGGCCGGGATGGCTTCCGGCATTGGTCGAAATCATCCGGCATCCTACGCAGAGCGGGAGATGATCGATTCGCTCGGATGGATTCCCGAACCAGGAGAGAGGCGAGGTGAGGGCGTCGGATTACCATTGCAGGATGGAAGAAGCAGATAAGCCGCGCGGGTTCTGGTTGGTGGTTTGGGATTGGATCACGACCATTCCAACGCTTTTGTCTTTCGGTGTCGTCTTTGCGGTTGCCGACGTGACCCTGCGGGTGGCTCGCCTGTTTGGAGAGCATTCTGTCGAAGTAGCCGCCGGGGTCATGCAGCGGGTCCTCATCTGGGCTTTCTTCCCGTCAGGGGTGCGAGTCAAGATCGAACGAGATCCGGAAGTTCGCAGCGACCACCCGTACATCCTTGTGTCGAACCACCAGTCGTTTTTTGACGTACCGATCATCGGTGGCGTGTTGTTCTCCAACTTCCCCAAGTACATCGCGAAAAAGGAACTCAGCAAGTGGATCCCGTTCGTCTCGTACAACCTGCGCCGGGGTGGCAACGCCATCATCGACCGGTCGGCCGGGCGTGATGCGGTACGAGTGATCCGGGAATTCGGGAAACACTGCCAGGAAAGGGGAGTTTCGGCAGTGATCTTTCCGGAAGGTTCCCGGTCCCGGGACGGCCACCTCAAGGAGTTCAAGCCGGTTGGTGTCGTGCAGTTGATGAAAGCCGCCCCGGATATGGACGTTGTTCCGACCACCATCGATGGGTCGTGGCACCTGCTCGCCAACAAGATGTTCCCGATTCCGTTCGGCACCCGGGTGCGGGTTTCCTTCGGCCGACCGATCCTCCGCGAAGCGGGTCAACAGGCCGAAGAGGTGGTCGTAGAAGTTCGCGAAATCATCGCTGCCAACCTTGATCGCTGGCGAATCGAGGCAGCCACCTAGGCCATTTGGCCCATCACGGTGGGGTTTTCAGGAAATTGAAATTGAGGCTTGACAAGTTGACATCATTGTGACATCATTATGACATCAGAACAGACAGGAATACCTGTCAGGAGGGTGTTACCATGATCAATACGAACCTCAAACTTGCAAGCGGACTTCACGAAGCACGTATGGCCGACATCAATCGTCATCTCACTGCCCCCAGCCGCTTTGCCGTCCGACGGGCCCGAGCCACCAGGAAGAATCACTGACATGGATATCGAAGCTGCGGTCGCTTCCGTCGAAGCATCACTTACCAACCAACTAGTTCTCGCAGGTAATGACCCCGAAATCGCCGCCCTGGCTAGTGCGGTGATTTCGGCATTGGAACCGGCCATTCGCCAGGTCGCCATGGAACTCGGTCAGCAAGCTGCCACCGAGGTGTCCTCCCAACTTCCCGACTACGAAGTGTCCGTGGTCATTCAGGACGGTGACCCCACCATTCAGATTCGTCAGCCCGAAGGCGTCAGCTTCAGTGCCGGCGACTACGAAGCCCGCCTAACGCTGCGGCTTCCCGACACCCTCAAAGAGATCATCGAAAGTCAGGCAGGCGAGTCGGGCGATTCGGTCAACGCCTGGGTTGTGAAGAACTTGTCTTCGAAGGCCTTTCGGAAGACGTCGAGCGGTTCGGGTCGGATGCGCACCAGGATCGAAACATGAGTGATCGTCGCGAAGTATTCGAGGTTATCGGTCGTTCGCAGATAGTGGTCAGCTTTCCATCCGGCCGCCTATCGGTGCAGACTGGAGACGCTGATCTTGTCGAAGTCATGATTACCGGGCGTCGATCGTCTGAATTCGAAATCGCCCAGGTCGGAAGCACGATTACCGTCCGGTTCGAGGGGCGCGGCATTGCGAGCGGAAGTCACCAGGTTGATCTCATCGTTCCATCGTCTACTCGTTTGGACATGGCAGGCGCTTCCGTCGACGTCGACGTTGAACGGATCGGTGAACTCGACGTCCGTCTCGCCTCGGGCGACATCCGGGCAAGCCAGGTCGACGGCGATGTTTCTCTTAAGACCGCCAGCGGCGATGCCAATATCGGCAAGGTCTCGGGACGGCTCTCGGTCGCCAGCGCGTCTGGCGACGTGACCGTCGGACGAGCCGAAGGCGACTCCACCGTGTCGACCGTATCGGGTGACATCGACATCCAGATCGCTTCGCATGACTTGATCACGAAGTCGGTCTCCGGTGATGTGAAGGTCGTCCAGTTCGATGGGTCACGGTTCAGTTCCAAGACGATGTCCGGCAACGTCTCTGTAACGGTGCCGCGCGGGAGGATCCTCGACGTGGACCTGCTCAGTCGCTCGGGTAACTGCAAAGTTCCCGAAGGCGGTAGCCCCTTCGAAGGGGAACGTAAACATGTCGATATCACCTGTAAATCGGTGTCGGGTGACATCAAGATCGGAACGAGCGAATGAGCAAACTTCTGGCGCTGCCATTCAAACTGGCCGGGCACCTGGTCATGCTGGTCGTTGGCTTCATCCTCATGATCGTGGGAGTGATCATCAGCCTTACCGTCGTCGGCGCCATCGTCGGCGTGCCGATGATCATCATCG
>CAJQPD010000079.1 GCA_905480085.1 uncultured Acidimicrobiia bacterium | reverse complement strand
GGAAGACGTGGCTGAGCGTACCGCCGCCGATGTGGATTTTTCCATCGCCGTTGACCGTCACCACCGTAGGCGTGTCGTCACCCACATCCAGCAGGCCTCCGGCGAGGTGAACTTCCCCGTTGGCATTCACCGTCAGATCATCGGTCAGCACCACTGTCCCGCCGGACAAACTGTACTGAGACATGTCGCCGCTGCCACCTGTATTTACGGTCAGGCTCTCGGCCGCGACCGTTCCGACTGACTGGGTCACAATCCCGCCCCCTGTTCCGCTTCCGAGGGTGATCGCGCCGGTCACGATCAGGTCCACTGCCTCTTGGATGTGGAGGGTGCCGCCCGCTGGACTCGCCTCGTCAGCCACGGTCAGGCTACCCACGAGAACATCCTGGTCCAGGGTAACCATGGCGTGGCTCCGGATCACGACATCATCAATCCTGTACACGGTTTTGGAGGACCAGTCGGCCGTCACATCATACACCACCGTGGAGGGCGAGCGGGCCGTGGTACGGATCGGTACCTGAACCTGGTCGGTCGTACCGTCCAAGTTCTCCCATACGACCTCCAGCATGCCGGTCGCCGTTTGCCCTTCGGTAAGACCGGCCACCGAGTTGTCGAACTGCAGATAGAGCACCTCCCGGGCTGGGGCGGGAGTCCACAATACCCGAGGCAATGCGTCCGCACTGGAGAAAGCTTGGGCATGAGAGTCGCTACGGATCTGGACATCGATGATTTCCACGTTGGTAGGCGCGGTAAAGGCGACTTGCACGGTTCCGGTGGAAAGAAGGTCCTCAACAGGATGCGCGTCGTCCAATCCGCCGGCAGGAAAGAGGGTCACATCGATAATTTCCTGGTAGTCGGAACTGGCGATCACGTTCGCATCCGCATACCCATACAGGTTCATGGTATCGCTCCCGGCTGCCTTCACGTTGATGAACCAGCCGGTCGCATCGGCCGGCAGCGTTGCGGTCACCGTCCAGGTCCCGGGTGGGCCCTCAACCAACGAGTCGGCCGGATTCTCCGGCCAAGCCAGATCACCGGTTTTTCCAGTGCCTGTGGTGGAGATCAACGTCGCTTCGCTCAACGTCTTGGTGGACCTGAACACCACCGTGGCTTGGTTCCCCACCACGCTCAGGTTCTGCTGTTCGCACCAGGGCGAGCCGTCGCTGAGAACGCCGTCGGCAAAATCATAACTTTCCGGACGATGCCAACCGGCCCCATGGCCATGCCCCATGCCCGGCACCAGCGACACCATGCGCGGTCCAGGCGCGGCATGATAACTAGAGGCTTGGCAATCCATCGGGTAATGGAAGTCGCCGGGCCATGAGAGCCAGAGTGCAGGCATGGTGGCATTCTCCAGCCACAGCACCGGGTCCCAAACCTGCTTGTACAATTCGTTGTTGGCAAGGGCAACTTGGTAGTGATTCAGCGCATCATATAGACGCCCGCAGCCGTAGACGGGTACGGCAAAAGCAAAACGATTATCGATCCCCATGGCGGTGCTGGTGATCACCCCACCCCAGGAAATACCCGTCAGACCGACCTTGTTGGCACCCACCTCCGGTAAGGAACGCATCAGCGAATTGGCCAGCACGGTATCGGCCACCGCGTGATACATCCACTGATTCGTCAACGCGAGATGTGCGTCATGGTAAACGCCGACCCGCGCCGGTCCGGGCATCGCCGACATCTGTCCTTCCAACCCCATACTGATGGCCGCATAACCTCGGTTCGTCCACTCCATGACCCAATTCGGAAACGCGGTTCCACCGCCACCATGGAGCAGCACCACCGCGGGCACCGGGTTGTCGGCACTGGCCCCTGCAGGAATACCGACGTAGGCAAACACGCGCGTCGTCGAACCCGAATAGTCCAAACCGTCATAGTACAGCGCCGTGACCTCGCCGGCTTGGGCGTTGGTGGTCGCCATGGAGGTGTCGTCGGCCCACATCGTCGGCGCATTCGTCAGGTCTCCCAGAGCCGATACCGCGGCCAACTCAGCTGAGAAGTCGGCGAAGGCATGGTGGGCCGTGACGGCGAGACATAGCCCGACCGCCCATGTAGAAATCGTTGTCATCGCGTTGCCTGGTACCCTGCCTGTCGGGACATGGGGAGAGAAAGGGATACCCGTCCTCGTGAGGGTTGTATAGCTGACAGCAGGAGGACATGCGGGCTGCCCGGCTTCACGATCGCCCCGTGATCCACCTGGAGCCGTGGCTCTAAACCTCGGCCCAAAACAGGCAGGTCATGGCATAGAGACTGTCCGGCCTGACTGGACCATCGCGTTCGCAACCTGGGTTCTTCAGTCACCTGCCATCCTCTTGATCGTCACATAATACGGCGCCATGACGGTAGCGGTTCGGACATCCGTTCCCCCGGAAAACCAGGCGCGCAACGTATGCATGCCTTCTTTCAAGTCGACAACAAAGGTTACCTCTCCAGCATCAGCCTCGATATCCGCATACAGATTCTGCTCATCGACCTTGAGTGCGGCGCCGTAGACATCCACCGCTTTGCCATCTCGATACCAGCTCAGGACAGATGTATCGATCAAGCCTTTCGGACCGGGATCAACATCGAATCCCTGGATGCCATCCACCATTCCGTGCCCGGCCTCTTCCGGCCACCGCCGAAGCACCACGCTGTACCTACCGTCCTGTTCCGCCAGGAG
>CAJQPD010000078.1 GCA_905480085.1 uncultured Acidimicrobiia bacterium | reverse complement strand
CTGGTCGGGCCTTGGACACGGATATGACCCTGGTGATTGTGATTGGTCGGCCACCGTCTTTGAGGTGCAGGACGTCGGCGTCATCGAGGCCCATACGACCTACACGTCCGGCCAGTCAGCCGAGAGCATCGTCAGGATCATGGTGGGAGCGGAGATCGATGACCGATGCGACTGACCCGATGCCGAGGTGTTCTAGCATCGTGGGATGCGTTTGTTGATTGGGCTTGTTGCGATGTCGTTGGCCGTAGGTGGGTGTTCTACCGGTGGCTCTGGTTCCACGGTCACCACGTCGCCACCGTCGACCAGGGCGACTACCACCTCGACCTCCGGCGCGGGGACGACCATTTCCAACCCGTCATCGACGACGGTGACCACGCCGACCACAACCTCGGTGACTCCCACGACCGTGGTCGACGATTCTGTCGAGATCCTCGTGACCGTGGCAGGAGGGCAGCTCACATCTGAGCGGCGGGCCGAGGTGAAACTCGGTGATAACGTCAAAATTGTCATCCAGTCGGACACCGCCGACGAACTGCATCTGCACGGATACGACCTCACGGTCGATGTCGCAGCCGGTCAGGATGCCGAACTGGCTTTTGTGGCTGAGATTCCGGGGATTTTCGAGGTCGAACTCGAGGGACTCCGGTTGCAGGTTCTCGAACTCGTCGTGAACCAATGAAACGGTGGAGCCGCTGGGGGGCCGGGTTGGCGGTCGTGGTCTATGGAGTGGTTGGCAGTCCGGCCGTGGCGATGGCTCACGGAGTGGGTGGGCGCCAGGACTTGCCGATTCCCCTTTCAACCTCGAGTACGGTGGCCGTAGCGGTCATCGTCCTGTCGTTCGTACTGCTCGGTTCCCTGTGGCCGACCGCCCGACTCCAGGACGGTCCCCGACAGCGCAAGATCAAGGCGCCCTGGTTCAAATGGCTGGTAGCCGCCGGCCAGATTCTTGGGTTCGTTCTTCTTGGAGTTGTCATTGCCGGTGGCTTCATCGGCCAACCGCGGGCCTCGTTCTCACTGTCGCCCTACCTTGTCTACATTCTTCTCTTCTTGATCGTTCCTTTTGGCGGAGCGGTCCTGGGAAACATCTACTCTCAGACCAATCCCTGGCGAATCTTTACCCGGTTTCTCGGATTCCCCGAACGTCCCGTTCCTCTCAAAGTCGGAATCTGGCCGGCCGTGGCCGCCTTCTTCGCGTTCACTTGGTTTGAGCTGGCATCGGTGACCGG
The DNA here is from genome assembly GCA_905480085.1 of uncultured Acidimicrobiia bacterium. Classification (GTDB taxonomy): domain Bacteria; phylum Actinomycetota; class Acidimicrobiia; order Spongiisociales; family JAENVV01; genus JAENVV01. The sequence goes on along the minus strand of CAJQPD010000078.1, from coordinate 2,747 downwards.
CGCCGAACCGCGCACGCTGTCGCTCTACGCCATTGCCTACACGGGCTGGCTGGTGGTCTGGACGGTTCGATTCGGCGGCGGTAACGCGATGCAGGCGGCTGATGGGTTCAGCACCTACAACCGGTTGATTTCGGCCATCGCCCCAATCGGCCGGGCCGCCGACGGCACCGGATGGGTGTGGCGAGGATGGTTCAGGGCGTTGCCGGTTCTTCCACGCTGGGCGGGCCTGACCCCGTTTGTGTTGGTCATGATCGGAACGGTCACATTCGACGGCTTGTCGGGTACCCAACGGTGGCTTGGCTGGTTCGGTGAGGTCGAGTCGTACGTCTGGTTCAAAACGCTGGCGATGGTTGCCATCGTGGTCGTGCTTGGTTTGGCGTATTACGGGGCTTCGTGGGGGGCGGTCAAGCTCGGGGGGACGGATCGCTCGGCTCGGGAGGTAGCCGATTCATTCGCTCACACCCTGGTGCCGATCGGTCTCGCCTATGCGTTTGCCCACTACTTCACCCTCGTCCTGTTTGAAGGCCAGAAACTTCTGTCAACGGTGAGTGACCCGTTCGACCTGGGTTGGAACCTGTTCGGAACTGCCCAATGGAAGATCGTTTACTGGTTCCCGACCGACGCAATCTGGTGGGTGCAACTTGGAGCAATCGTGGCCGGGCACGTGGCGGGGGTCGTACTCGCCCACGATCGAGCTCTCGCAGAGTTTGGTGGCACCAAAGCCGTTCGTTCCCAATGGGCCATGCTTGGTCTGATGGTGCTGCTCACCCTTCTCGGACTGTTCATTCTCGCCGAGGGCTAGGCGTCGAATAGGCCGCATAGATCGAACAAGCCGAACGGCCTAGCATGCAGATCCGACGACCAGTGGCGGTAACCCGATGTATCTTGGACATGGAACTGGCGTGGACGATATTGCCGTCATGGTTGGGGTTATCGTCCTTGGATTGTTGTTGTTACGCCGAAGCGAACGCTCGGTGCGCACCCGCGCCGAAGCGTCAGAAGTCGAGGCCGCCAAAGACGAGACCGGTCTCGCCCAGCAACAAGATCAGGACGACTTCTCCAACTAACGGCGCTTGCTTCGCCCTCGGCCGTTTTGCCATCTACTATGGCGGCTATGAGCGACGTTTCTCAATCCATCGCCCAGTCGATGAAGGTACCCGAAGAGTTGGTGATGCGGTCGGCGCGGGCTCGTGCCGAAGCCTCCGGCAGCAGCGTGGACGACGTTTTGTCTGCCTGGTCCGGGGGAGGGTCGGTCAGTCCGGTGGCCCCTGCTGCTGCGGCGCCCGCCCCGACAAGTGCACCCGCCGAAGTGGCGGCGGAAGCTTCCGCGGTCGTCCCGATTGCCGGAACGCCAGAACCCACAGTCGCTCAAACTGCCGCTCCGATGGCAATAGCGGTTCTTGAAGAACCAGAAGAGCCGATCGTAGCCCCGCCGATTCGTGACCGTCTGGCGTTCGGGGCCAAGCTCGGAGCCATGGCAGGGCTCATGTTCGGAATCTTTGCGGCCGTCCTCAGCACCCGGTTTGCCCTGACCAGAATCGCTCCCGCCTTTGACGGCGAGGCGCTCAGGGCCAGCAGCCTGGCTGCCCCCGCCGACGTCGTCCTCTACGTCACGATCTTGACCACGCTGTTCGGAGGGTTGCTCGCCGGAGCCGCTTCGGCTATTCCGGCTTGGTTCGACAGAGACTTTTCCATCCGGTCGCGCGGCGGGAGCCTGACGGTGGTCGGAGCTGCCGTGGGAGCGGTCGCCGGGCTGGTGGGTTCTGGCGTGCTGATTGGGGCCGGATCTACGATCGAACCGGTTCTCCCCGAAGATCCGGTAATGGTCGCGATGTCGCCGGTGGCCTCTTCACTGCTCCTGGTGGTGATCATGATCATCGTCGGAGTCGCCGTGGCGGTCGCGGTACAACTGATGGCATCGCCGGCCGGACTGACCGAGGATGAGGAAGCCGAATCAGATGTCATCAAACACCGGCTGGCCACCTCGTACCTTATGCCGGTAGTGGTAATCCTGGCGATCGCCTCGTTTGTTCTGCCCTTCGCATGGTTACTTCTTACGTTCCATGCGTCTGCGCCGCTTATCGCCATCGTGGCTGCCGGAGGTGTCCTCACGTTCGCCAGCCTGGCGGCTTCGAAGCCCAATGGCACCATCAGCGCGGGAGAGTTTGCAGTTGCGGCGGTCGGGATCGGTGTTGTGCTGCTCTTCGTCGCCCTGGTTACGAATGCCGTCTCGGGTGGTGGAGAGCACTCTGAGACCGATCAGCCCGCTGGCGATCACGCCATCGTTCAGGTGTGGCTGTAAGGCTTCAGGCCCGGTATTCGGCAGCTGGGTCCGGCTGCCACCAGAACCGGGGCATCCCGACAGCGATTCGTTACACCGTTTCGCGTAGGTTGCGTTCGATGGCATCCCACTTGCGTTCTTGCCGGCACCAGCGAAACCAGATAACGGTGATGATCCCCCACAAGAGGAATCCACCGCCGAGTTTCATGATGACCCCTGCTACCGCCTGATCCATCATTGGACTCCAGCCCCACAGTTTGGGCGCCTCTGCGTAATGCGGGTACATCGGAGTACTGCCAAAAATCAGAAATGCCGCCGGAATGGTGGGAACCAGAGACTGGGCGAACAGATACATCATGGCGCCAGGCGGCTTCAATCGCGGCACCTGAGGGTGAGGAGACAGCACCGGCATCCACATGAGAACCGCCGACGTGAACAGGGCGGCATGGACGGCAAAGTGCACCCA
>CAJQPD010000077.1 GCA_905480085.1 uncultured Acidimicrobiia bacterium | reverse complement strand
CGTCACAATGGATCCACGGTCCACCCGAATCCATCCGTTCTCGCCCTCGAACGCCGTGCCATGGTCGTCAATCTCACCGTATCGTGCTGTCCATTCCTCACCCAGCTGTTCGGCAAGACGACCCTCGCCGGGCGAGCCTGTTGATTTCATCGTCAGGCCGGATGCGAATTGGAAGTCAATATCCCAGTCGGTGGCAGTGTCGTGCAAGCCCTCCGTCGGGAAGACGCCCCGGCCTTCAACCTCAACCATGCCCGACGCCAGATCGTCTGCGCCCCATAACGCAATATCGAGCGGATGAATCCCCCAACCGGCGATGAAACCCAACGCGAAGTCAGAGACGTGCCACCAGTTCCGGTTCACCGTCAGATCCTCGGTGTGCTCACGCAGGGGCGCCGGGCCGAGCCAGAAGTCGTAATCGAGTGTCTCTGGAGAAGGCGTCACCTGGGTGCCCCCCCCCCGCCGAACTGGGAGGGGCCCAGATGTTGATGTGCCTGAGCTTGCCGATGTGGCCATTACGAACCAGTTCGCACGCGAGGCGGAACTTCCGGCCCGACCGCTGCTGGGTGCCGAATTGAAAAACACGCTCACGCTTCAGCACTTCCTTACGCAGGGCCTGGTCCTGACGAAGACTCATCCCCAGCGGTTTTTCCAGGTAGATATCCTTCCCCCCGCGAACGGCGGACAACGCGTGAAGGACGTGCCAGTGGTCCGTGGAAGCAATCAATTCCGCATCCATGTCCTTCCTCGCGGTCAGGTCACGGTAGTCGGCGATGGTTTGGCAGTCGGTGTTGCCGTAGGCCTTGTCAACCACCCCCTTGGTCTGGGCCATCGCATCCGCCTTCACATCGCACACCGCAATGACCTGGCATTGCTTCAGGTTGAGAAACTCGTGCATGACCTGCCGGCCACGCTCTCCCACACCGATGGCACCCACCACCACCCGCTCGCTGGGTGCCACGGCACCGTCTCTGCCAAGTGCTGACGAGGGGATGATGGTTTGAAACGCTGAGACCGCCAGGGCTGCAGCGATGTTGGATTGGATAAACTGACGACGGGTAAGCCCGGTTTTCGTGTTCATGGCATGGTGATGCGATGGGGGTTGTTGTTCGATGCGTCTCGACTGAAGTCCTTCCCTATCCCCTCGAATTCAGCCTGCGTCATGGGTTGCGAATGCACAAGGATCCGATAGCGCAATTTCAATGTCCTGCCCGACGGCAGCCGGTAGGGGCTCTGAGCAGGACGGCGGGGCTGCAAAACGGAATCTTCCGAGCCACATAGCACGGCGTTGGGTGTCACAGGTTTTGCGGATGATCAAAGAGAGTGAGGCTACCCTCAGGGCTCCCATAGTCCATCCAGCGTGCAGGGATGCCGTGCGCGGCCGCAACGCCGGTCTGGCCCTCGCCGTTCATGAAGACGCCGTCCCGTAAACCCGCATCCAGTGAGGCATCGATCTCTGCGGTGACCGGGCTGACCTTGATCCCCCTTGCCGTGCAGTGATAGACGAAGGTAACGGTGAGGCAAGCGCCCGGCGCGTGCAGAGCGATCTCTGACCGTGCCGCCTTGGGAATCGAGCGGGGGCCACTGAGAACTGACCTCAGTGGATGTGCACAAGCGAGGTTTGCTCTTCGGATTGCTGGCAAACGAGCAGAGCCACAGCCCCGAAACGCTCGACAGGGCCGACACCTGCGACCGGCTCAAACACGCCGCAGCGCAGGGCGTGCTCAACGAAGTGGCTTCGGTTGGTTTCTGGGACGCACCCCGCAATCAATCCTGGGGCCTCGACTGGCATCGCAACGAAGGCATCAAGCTGCCGTTTGGAAGCTGCGGCCCGCCAATTGCGCGAATCTCCCGAGATGAGCGTGACGAACGTGGCCCTGTCGTGCGACTCCAATTCGAGCCAATATTTTCCCAACGCTTTTCGACGCGCCTTTGGCGCGACCCCGTCCGCCAGCACCCAGCCGCGAGGACGGAAGAGACAAACCGGTCGACGGTTCAATCGATCAGCTCTCGTGCACGGGGGCAGCCGGCATCAGCCCCCTCCGCGCCCACAGTTTCACGGGGCAGGTTCAACGGTGAGGCGATGTGGCTGTGAAAGGCACGACGGAGTAGTATCCCCGGATGAGCATTCACAACTGGTCACTTGGCGGATGGGCCAGTCGTTGATAGCCTCCTGTCCCTGCGTGAGGACACCCTCGCCCAATCATATCCCAAGCGGTGAAAACGAAAGTTGAATTGATTCTGGTCCCACTGGAATTGGATAGGAAGCCCGCAACCGGTCGCCTGGACACCATTTGTGTTGTCTTCGACATCCTCCGTGCAACCAGCACGATTGCCACAGCCCTGCATAACGGAGCACGTGAGGTTCTGGTTGTGAGTGAGATTGCTGAAGCCCTGGCATTGCAGGCCGGGAGACCCTCTCTGCTCCTTGCAGGTGAGCGCGACGGACAACGTATCCCCGCTTCCCTGACCGGCTCCGTCGCTTTCGATCTGGGTAATTCGCCTCGTGAATTCACACGCGAACGGGTGGAGAATCGATCCATCGTGACCACCACACCAAGCGTGTCCTCCAACGAAAAATCGTCTCCGGTGCCGGCACACACCAGCCTGATTCGCTCCGGCTCTGAAGCCCTGAGCAGTCCGGCAGTCGCGGACAGGTTCAGGAAGGAGGCCGCAAGAATCATTTCAGCCCATTGGCAGCTGTTGATCGCCCGGGTGCCGTTGGTGGTGGTGGTCACGATGGATCGATTCTCCACCCGTTCGCGTGTGAATTCACGAGGCGAATTACCCAGATCGAAAGCGACGGAGCCGGT
>CAJQPD010000076.1 GCA_905480085.1 uncultured Acidimicrobiia bacterium | reverse complement strand
GGTCGTATGGTTGAACGTGGGGGGAGAGCGGATTTCACACTTCCCAGGTGGTTCCGCTCTCAGGCTCAAGCCGGTGTCTGCTGGGCCGCCCGAAAATGGGGAAGGGAGAGGCGGACCTGAGTCCGTCTCTCCCTTGTTGCTGGATCGGGTTAGTTCTCGTCGGTTGGCAGATCGTCTTGCATCAAGACCGGCGGGAGTTCGTCGTGGGCGGCCGAGATGGTGTCGGGATCCTGGCCGACCTGGGGTGCCTGTAGGCCGGTCGTTTCGGCGGATAACGAGGACCGCTTCGGAGCAATCACGATCAGGCCCAAAACAATCAGGATGATCGGGCCGATCCAGCGTCCGTTCCAGGCGTCCAGCCCGAACCATGGTCGGTCGGCGAGGGTAGCGATGGCGATGGCGGCGAAGCCGAAGCCGGCGATGAGGGAAAAGTAATCGATCGGATGACGTTTCATGTCAGCTCCTAATTCCTGAGGTTGACCTGGCCGATGCCAAGGTCAATAGTGAGAGTGCTTGCCGAATCGCCGGTCAGGCTGTAGTCCAAACCCAACCCGCCCTGGTCGGGCCCTGACGTGTTGATTTCGCCGATTCCGACCTGAACCTCTAGTTGAGGTTGAGGGCCATCGCCTACTTCGACGGTCACCTGGCCGACCCCGAGCGTTACGTCGATGTTGCTGTTGTCGGTATTGTCGGGAAGCAGTACGGTCAGGTCGCCGGCTTTCATATCTACCTCAAGGTCGAATGCCTCGCTTCCAAGGTTTCGCAGGTCGAACGTGACGTCACCGGCTTCGAACTCGTAGCGGGTTTGCAGGTCCGAGACGGTCGTCGGGTCGATGACCACGGTCTCGGCATCGTTGATCGAAACGAGCCAGTCACCAGTCGGAACCCATTGGGATATGGCTGCCACGGGCAACAGGAATAGGCCAATCAGCACCAGCCAGCGGGCCCGACCGGCGAATGCGCCAATGAGCAAACCGACTGAAACGACAACGAGCAGGGCGCCGATGTAATGGCGGAATTCGACGTTTGTTCCGGCGTTGTCGAATAGTGCCATGATGCCGATGGTGATCAATCCGGCCGCCAGACTCAAACGACCGAGAATGGACCGTTCCCTTGGGGTACGTGGCGTCCGGGGTGGACGGGGCGGACGGGCGGGCCGCTCATTGCGGGGCGGGAGAGGCGGTGGGCCGCTCCCCTCGGCGGTCTCCTGGTGGGAGACAACCGAACTCGCCTGGTCGGTTTGGTAGGCGCTGGTGGGGCTGTTCGAGCCGCCGGCTGGTTGGTCGTCGTTGCTGGCTTGACCGAAGTCGCCTCGATAAAGGAGGTAGCCGACGACCCCGAGGGCCACTGCCCAGGCGAGGCCACCGTCGACTCCGCCAATGGACGAAACCCCGATGAGAGCCGCCAGTCCGATAAGGACGATTCCGGCATGGGACTCGCCGGAGCGGGCCTTCCGCAAGGCTTCTTCGGCGATCGATTCGGTGCCGTCGTCGTTGGGGATCAGTAACCAGCCGGCCGCGTACATGAGAAATCCCAGTCCGCCGGCAAATACCAACAGGACGAATCCCAATCGGGTGAGCACCGGGCTCACGTTCCAGTAGTCGGCGAGACCGCTGGCTACGCCGGCGACGATTCGCCGCTTGACCGGCCGGACTAGTCCGAGCCTCGACACGTCGGGTGAGGGTTCACGCTCCGGTGCCGCTGTTTCTGTGTAGTTGTTCATGGCTTCATCTTGGGGGACGGCGACCTGGTCGGCTATTGGGTATGGCCCCCCGAATACCCTGAGCCTCAGGGTTTGTCTCAGGGCAATACCTCGTTGGCTCCGACGCTACTCCGTGCCATCATCTGATGTATGGAGCGCACCGAAAGACAGCCGGCTTTGTATCGGCGATCAGATGATCGGATCCTTTCGGGTCTGGCTGCCGGCATCGCCGAATCGGTTGGTGTCTCGCCATCGTATGTTCGGGCGGCCTTCGTGGTGCTGGCCCTGGCGGGTGGGGTGGGAGTGGTGGCCTACCTCATCGGGGTAGCCATGACCGTCAACACCATTGACGTTGGCAACAAGACCGTCATTGGTCGATCCCAGAAGCTGGGCCTGGCTCTCATGTTGCTCGCTACCTTGATGACGCTGCGGGCCGCCAACCTGTGGTTCGGGGATTCGGTCGTTTGGCCGTTCGGTCTTATCTCGTTCGGCCTGGCGGCCATTCTCGACAAAGGCGACAACTACATGCGCTTGTCCTCGCGGATGCTGCCAGGGGGCGACGTGTCGGCGCGACCACCGATGAGTCGGATGGTGGTTGGGACCGTCGTCCTATTCGCAGGGGTCGCCACGTTCGTTGCCTCAAGGAGTGCCTTGACCCCGCTCGGCTTGCCGTTCCTGGCCGTACTCGTGACCGCCATCGGCCTCATGTTGCTGGTCGGCCCGTGGATCGTGCGCTTGGTGTCGGCTCTTAACGAAGAACGAAGCGATCGAATTCGCTCGGAGGAACGATCCGATGTGGCCGCTCATCTTCACGACTCGGTCCTTCAGACGTTGGCCCTCATCCAGCGGTCCGATGATCCCAGCAAAATGGTCAACCTGGCAAGGGCGCAGGAACGTGAACTGAGGCAGTGGTTGTTCGAGGCCGATCCAGATGTCGATTCGACGTTGTTGAGTACCGCTCTCCAATCGATGGCGGGTCGGGTCGAACGTGACTACGACATCCGGGTCGAGTTGGTGACCGTTGGAGAAGTCCAGTTGAACCCCACCCTCGATGCCCTCGTCCGGGCTGCCGGGGAAGCCACCGCCAACGCCGCCCGCCACTCAGGAGTTCAGTGGGTGTCGGTGTACGCAGAAACCGCCGACGGCCAGGTGGACGTGTTCGTTTCGGACCAGGGGAGCGGCTTCGATGTAAGCACGGTCGACGACGATCGCCACGGGATCGCCGATTCGATCATCGGGCGCATGGAACGTCACGGAGGCACCGCGACCGTCTCGAGTGAGATCGACGGAGGCACCGAGGTTCATCTGTCGATGCCGCTAGGTTCGGACAAATGATGCGGGTATTTCTGGTTGACGATCATGAGCTGTTCCTGACCGGCGTTCGGACCGAACTTGCCAACCATGTCGACGTGGTCGGCTGGGCGTCCGATGTCGACGATGCAATCGCGGCCATTCGCGATTTGAGACCCGAGGTCGTCCTGGTTGACGTTCACATGCCGGGCGGTGGGGGATTGGCCGTCATCAAGAATATTTCTGAGGATGACACCGACGTTCGTTTCCTGGCCCTGTCGGTTTCGGATAAGGCCGAAGACGTCATAGCCATGATCCGGGCCGGGGCCCGGGGCTATGTCACCAAGTCGATCTCACCGGCTGACCTGGTGGATGCGATTGCCAGAATTGCCAATGGGGACGCGGTGTTTTCGCCCCGATTGGCAGGCTTCGTGCTCGATGCGTTCGCCGAGTCAGCCCCCACCGTGTCCGATCCCGAGTTGGATCAACTGACGGCGAGGGAACGCGAAGTGCTCAGACAGATCGCCAGGGGGTATACGTACAAGCAGGTGGCGTCGCGTCTGTCGATCTCCGTCAAGACCGTTGAAACGCATGTTTCTGCGGTATTGCGTAAGCTGCAGCTCTCGAGTCGATACGAGTTGGCCCGCTGGGCGAGTGACCGTCGGATCGTGTAAAGCGCGTCCGGTCCGATACACTCACCTGACCCGAAATAACTAGCCCCGAGAAGGACCCCCTCTGGTGCCGAAGGCAGATCAACGCTATACCAACATTGCTATCACGAGCGTTGAGCATGCCCATGCTCCGATCGTGGTGACTTCGGACGAAATTGATGCTCAACTCGCCGGCTCGTATGAGCGCCTCCACGCCGCACCCGGACTCCTTCAGTCACTGGCGGGAATCCAAGAACGCCGGTTCTGGGAAGAGGGCGTGCTGCCATCGGATGCGGCGGCGCTGGCCGGTGAAAAAGCAATTGAGGTGTCCGGCATCGACCGACGCGAGATCGGCATCATCATCAACACCTCGGTATGTCGCGACTACATCGAACCGTCAACCGCCTCGATCGTGCACGGCAAACTTGGCCTTCCCGACACGGCCCTGAACTTTGATGTCGGCAACGCCTGCCTCGGTTTCCTCAACGGTATGACCATCGTGGCGGCGATGCTCGAGCGGGGCGAAATCGACCATGGCCTTATTGTTAATGGAGAAGGTTCACGGGTGGCCGTTGAGTCGACCATCGATCGGCTGAACGGCGACACGGCCACTCCCGAAATGTTCCGCGAACAGTTCGCCACGCTGACCCTTGGGTCGGGGGCGGCCGCCATGGTGATGTCACGGGGAGATCTCGTCGAATCGCCGCACCGCTTTATTGGTGGTCTCAGCCGGGCCAACACTCAGCACAATCAGTTGTGCGTCGGCCAACCCGACGAGATGCGTACCGATACCGCCGGCCTCCTGCGGGCTGGCCTCGACCTTGCGAAGGAGGCCTGGCAAGAGGCCTTCTCGAAGTTCGCGTTCCAGGACGAAACGGTCGACATGTATGCCATTCATCAGATCTCCCAGGTGCACACCCAGGCGGTCAGCGACCTGCTCGAACTCGACAGCGACAAGGTTCCGCGCATCTTCCCGAACTTTGGCAATACCGGCCCGGCGTCGGTTCCGATGTTGCTTTCGATGCAGGACGATCTGGGTCGCATCTCCGAAAGCGATCGGGTCATCCTGATGGGTATGGGAAGCGGTATCAACGCCGCCGCGTACGAACTTATCTGGTAGTGCTGCCAGACGAATTCCCCTCCGAGCTGTTCCCGTTCACATCTCACAAAGCCGCCATTGGTGGCATGTCGATGCACTACGTCGACGAAGGTGAGGGGCCGCCCGTCGTCATGGTTCATGGCAACCCGACCTGGTCGTTCTATTTCCGCAACCTGATCGGACCACTCGCCACCAGCCACCGGGCCGTCGCCATGGACCACATTGGCATGGGTTTCTCGGACCATCCCAGCCGCGCCGAATATCCGTTTTCGTTGGAGCGGCGCATTGCCGACCTTGGCGAGTTCATCGACACCGTGATCGGTGATGGCCCGGTTGACCTGGTCATGCACGACTGGGGTGGAGCGATCGGACTCGGCTGGGCCGTGGCCAATCCGACGCGGGTTCGCAAACTGGTCGTGATGAACTCGGCCGGCTTCCACCCTCCTGATGGCAAGAAGATCCCCGCCGCCCTGCTGGCAGCGCGTTCGGCCGGCGCAGGCGAGACGGTCGTGCGGGGAGCCAACGCCTTTGTCGAAGGGGCCGTGCGAATTGCGGTCACTCGACCATTAAGTAGAGAAGAGCGGCGTGGCTACCGGGCCCCGTACTTCTCGTGGAAACGTCGCCTCGGAGTGTACGAGTTCGTCAAAGACATTCCGATCAACCCGGATCACCGAACCCATGATGTCATCGCCCGGATCAGCGACGGGCTCGCCCTGCTCAGCGACAAGCCGGTCATGCTGGCATGGGGAACCAAAGATTTCGTCTTCAACGCCGACTACCTCGACGAGTTCGTCCGCCGGTTCCCGAACGCCGAAGTCGTCCAATACGGCGCTGCCAACCATCTCGTGCTCGACGACGAGCGCGTCGACTTAATACCCAGGATTGCTAGCTTCCTTTCATGACCCGACCGGTAACCGATCGCATGTCGACCTGGGCGTCGACTCACCCTGACCAGTTGGCGGTGGTGGTTGCCGAACGTAAACGGGGCAACTTCCGCGGCTTCACGTACGGGGCCTTCGAACAGCGAACCCGCCACCTGGCAGCCGGATTCGTCGAGCTGGGATTCGCCGGCAAACGAGTCGTTCTCATGGTCACGCCCGGCAAGGGTATGTTCGAGGCGGGCTACGGACTCATGCGAGCGGGAGCCGTTCCGATTCTCATCGACCCCGGGCTCGGCTTGTCATCGGTCTCCCAGGCCCTTAAAGAAACGTCACCGTTCGGGTTCGTGGGCATTCCCACCGCCCTGGCCGCCCGGGCCCTTTATCGCTGGGCGCCAGACGCCACCGTGATCTCGGCCGGTCGGGTCAAAAGTGGGACCCCGTCCCTCGATGATGTGGCTGAGCGGGGGCGATCCATCGAACAGTGGACGACCGGCCCGGTGGCTTCCATCGTGGCCGACGACGAACCGGCCGCCATCGTGTTCACCTCCGGTTCGACCGGTCCTCCCAAGGGAGTGGTCATGACCCACAAGATCTTTGGTGCCCAGGTCGACATGATCACCTCCATGTACGGGCTGACGGGTGGCATGAAGTCGGTGTCGACGTTTGCTCCTTTTGCCCTGTTGGGACCCCTGATGGGGCTGACCACGTACATGCCCCGGATGGACTTTTCGAAACCAGGCGATGTCGACCCGACCCGGATCATCGAACTCACCGACGCATTTCATCCCGATCTCATGTTCGGCTCACCCGCTTTGCTTGACCGGGTCGGACGCCACGGCGAAGCGACCGGCGACACCCTCGACGGGGTCAAACTGGTCCTGTCGGCCGGTGCGCCGGTTCGATCTCACATCCAGCAACGCATCTTGAACATGGTTCCCGACGGCACGGTGATCGCCACCCCGTACGGCGCCACCGAGGCGTTGCCGGTTGCCACGATCGACAGTTCCGAACTCGCCGACCTTGACGGGGCCGGGATCTGCGTCGGACGGCCCGTGCCCGGGGTTGACGTGACCCTCATCCCGATCCTCGACGAACCGGTTTCCGATATTGCCGATGTGTCTGAGGTACCGCAGGGTGCGTTTGGGGAGGTCGTTGTGTGCGGGGCGAACGTGAGTCTCGAATACGTCGAACGTCCGGTCGACATGGCCATGACCAAACTGTTCTGGGAGGGGAGGGTCGCCCACCGGATGGGCGACCTCGGCCGGTTCGACGACGAGGGTCGACTCTGGTTCGGGGGCCGCCGGTCCCATCGGGTTCGATCCGCCCACGGGGACGTTCCGACCGTTCCGGTTGAGTCGCTGGTCGACCAGCACCCGGCCGTCGCCCGATCGGCGTTGGTTGGAGTCGGCCAACCCGGCGAGCAGCGACTCGTCGTCTGTGTCGAACTCGAGCCTGGCTACAACGACGACGTTCTCGACGAGATTCTCAGCTTCGTCGATGACCATGCCGAGGCTGCCGAAGTGGGAGCCGAGCGGGTGGAACGGGTGCTGTCGCACAAGGGCTTTCCGACTGACGTCCGGCACAACTCGAAGATCGACCGACCGGCCCTGGCGCTCTGGGCGCAGAAACGCGTGGAATGAAAGTTCTGGTGACCGGCGGAGGAGGCTTCGTCGGCGGAGCGGTCGTCGACCAACTCCTGGCCCGCGGATGGTACGTGCGCAGTGTGGCTCGCGGTGACTACCCGGCTTTGGCTGCCAAAGGGGTCGAGGTCATGCGCGG
>CAJQPD010000075.1 GCA_905480085.1 uncultured Acidimicrobiia bacterium | reverse complement strand
GTTTCTAAACCCAAGGAGAATCGATGATCGTTGAAACCAGCACTGGACCGATAGGGATCGAACAGGTCGGAGAGGGCCCCGATCTGATCTTGCTGCATTCCCTCCTGACGGACCGCCATGTGTATGACCTGGTCGCTCCTCGTCTCGCCAGCCGATATCGGCTGACGCTGGTCGATCTTCCCGGGTACGGACCCTCGGCTCCCGCCGAGCCCACCATGGATTCGTACGGAGACCGGATCGGAGGTTTGCTCGAGGCCGGCGATTATGATCCGGCCACGACGGCCATTCTCGGGAATGGTCTCGGCGGTTTCGTAGCTCTGGCGACGGCAGTCCGCCACGGAAATCGTTTCAACAAACTCATCCTGGTGGGCTGTGGTTCGTCCCTCCCGCCGGCCGGAAAGCAGGCCTTCCCAATCATGATCGACAAAGTGGCCAACGGGGGCATGGAGGGAGTGGCTGATATGGCGGTCGGTCGAATCTTCTCTGCCGATTTCATGGCTGCCCATCCCGAAATGGTCGCAGAGCGGCGAGAGGTCCTCCTCAGGACCGATCCGAAAGCATTCCAGACCGCCTGCCAGGCGATCCACGACGTGAACTATGACCGGGAGGTCCCGGCGATCAGCAACCCGACCCTGTTGGTGATCGGGAGTGAGGACATGGCTACCCCGCCGTCTCTGAGTCGGGCTCTTCACGCCACGATTCCGAACTCGACGTACATCGAACTTGACGGGGTGGCCCACGGACCCCAACTCCAGGCGCCCGAGCGTTTCCTTGACGCCATCGAACCGTTTCTGGCCGCCTGATGATCGACGACTATCGCAGCGAATCGGTCAAGCGAGTCGAAGATCCCGCCTTGATTCGAGGGGAGGGCCGCTACATCGGCGACATGACACTCGATGGCATGTTGCATGCGGCTTTTGTTCGGTCGCCAGAAAGCCACGGCAAGATTCTTGATATCGATCTCCTCGAGGCCTCCTCCGCACCGGGGGTGGTCGCCATCTTCACTGCCGCAGACTTCGATATCCCCGGCTTTGCCGCCGGGGCTCCGGTTCCGGTCGATGGCATGCTTCGTCCGATGCTGGCCGGCGACCGGGTCCGGCATGTCGGCGAGGCCGTGGCGGTGGTTATTGCCGAGTCGGAGTTGCAGGCGGTCGACGCAGCAGAACTGGTCTGGGTCGACATCGATCCGCTTCCGGCGGTGATCGCCGTGGAGGACGCCCTGGCCGGCGAGACCCTGCTGTTTGAAGAGTTCGGCTCGAACATCGCCCACCATTCATTCGAAGGTGATCGAAATGCCGGATGGGATCACGAGGCGGAGATCACCATCACCGTCGACAACCAGCGCCTGGCAGTCGTCCCCATCGAACCGTTGACTGCGCTGGCCGACCCCGGCGGTGCGCCCGACATCACCTTCTACGTCGGACATCAGATGCCCCACGTCCTCAAACGGCAGATGCATTCGCTTCTGGGTCTGGACATTGAAGTAGTGGTTCCTGACGTTGGTGGCGGGTTCGGTTTGAAGGGGCGTCCCTTCCCGGAATATCCGATCATCATCATGGCGGCCCATCGGCTTCAACGGCCGGTCCGGTGGTTGCAGACCAGGCGCGAAGCCATGTCCTGTGGAACCCATGGCCGGGATATGACTCACACGATGCGTCTGGCCGGTGACCGGACCGGACGGATACGACGGCTGCACATGGATGTCGTCGCCAATCTTGGCGCCTACCCCCACACTGGCGCCCAGGTGCCGTTTTACAGTCGGCTCACCGCCCAGGGAATGTATGACATCGAGGAGTTTTCGCGCGATCTGCGGTCGGTCGTCACGAATATGGCGGCTACCGCCCCCTACCGGGGCGCCGGTCGGCCGGAGGCCGCCTACGCCATCGAGCGGGCGATTGATGCCTACGCCGTTGAGATCGGCATGGACCCGGTTGAGGTCCGACGCGTCAACTTCATCGGAGAGTTCCCGTACCGGGCCCAGACTGGCGCCCTCTACGACAGTGGTGACTATTCCGCAGTCCTGGACACCGCTATCGAACTGCTCGACCTGGAGATGTATCAAGCAGAGCGGACGCGTCGGCTGGCCGAAGGCGGCCTGCCGCTGGGAATCGGGTTCGGAGCGTTTGTCGAACGAGCGGGCGGGCCGATCGAGTCTGGCGAATATGCCAAGGTCGAGTTGCTTGAGGACGGAAGCCTGGTCGTTCGCACCGGCTCGACTCCCAACGGTCAGGGCCATCACACCGTCTGGGCACAGGTGGCGGGCCAGGTGTTCGACGTTGCTGTCGACCAGATCCGGGTGATCACCGGTGACACGGTGGAAGTAGCCGACGGGTTTGGGTCGGTGGGTAGCCGGTCGGCCCAGGCAGGCGCCTCCGGCGTATGGCGAACCAGCCACGCCGTGTTCGACCAAGCCAAGATCCGAGCCGCCTCAATGCTAGAAGCGTCCCCGGAGGACCTCATTATCGAACGGGGCGTGTTCCGGGTGGTTGGAGTGCCCGGGATGGGGGTAAGCATCGCCGAGGTGGCCGCAGCTGCTGCGCTGGAGAATGTGCAGCTGGAGGAGGAGGAGTTCTACTCACCGGGCGCCCAGACGTTCCCGAATGGGGTCTATGCGGCAGTGGTCGAGGTGACTCCAGATACCGGAGAGGTTCAAATCCTCCGACTGGTGGCGGTTGACGACTGTGGAAACGTACTCAATCCGATGATTGTCGAAGGTCAGACCCAGGGCTCCCTGGTCCAGGGCCTCGGTCAGGCAATGTACGAAGAGGTGCGGTACGACGACGGGGGCCAGCTGCAGTCGGCCACCCTGATGGACTATTCGATTCCACATGCCACCGACATTCCGCCCCTCGTCTTCGGCAGGGTTTTTACCCCCGCCCCGTCGAATCCGCTTGGTGTAAAAGGCAGTGGTGAGGCCGGATGCATCGGGGCCCCGCCGGCGATCGTCAACGCGGTTCTCGATGCGTTGCGGCCGCTTGGAGTGACCCACATTGACATGCCACTAAAACCATTCAACGTCTGGCAAGCCATCCAATCGGCCGGGCACCGTCCTGTCTGACCCGATGGATCACAGTAGGTCGGCATCGACGATGACTCCTGCAAGGTCGCGGGGCGTCGATAATCGTATATGATGCAATCTCAGCCCCAGTGGGGGCGTTAACCCATCTTGGAGAGGGTCCTCATGCCAGATTCAGCCGACGTCATTGGGTATGTGGGAATCGGGGTCATGGGCTCGGAGATGACAAAACATCTCCTGGCAGCCGGCCGCGAGGTTCATGGATACGACCCTGATCCGGGTCGTATGGAAACCTTCATCTCCCTCGGCGGCATTGCCGAGGCCTCACCCGGCGATGTGGCCAGGGCCAGTGGGATTGTTGTCTTCTCGTTGCCCAAGGTCCCGATTCTTGAGTCGGTCGCTGCCGAAGTGGCGGGCGCCGCCCACGCCAACCTGCTCTGCATCGATACGGGAACCTTCCCCCTTGAGGCCAAACATGCCGCATTCGACGTTCTCGCCGCGGCGGGAGTCGAACTCATGGATGTGCCCCTATCGGGTACCGGGCTACAGGCTGCCGATGCGTCCCTGGTGGTCTTCGCCTCGGGCTCGAAAGACGGTTACGACCGGGCCAAGTCGATCTTCGATGTGATCGGTAGGTCCAGCTATCACCTTGGCGAGTTCGGCAACGGATCGATCATGAAATACATTGCCAACTTGTTGGTCGCCATCCACAACTTGTCAACCGCCGAAGCCCACGCTCTCGGCCTGGCTGCCGGCATGGACCCGGCCCTGGTCCAGACGGTCATGTCCGACGGAGTGGGCGCATCGAAGATCTTTGATATTCGTGGTCCGATGATGGTCGCTGATCACTACGACCCCCCGGCAGCCCGGCTCGACATCATTCTCAAGGATGCCACCATCATCAAGGCGTTCGCCGAGTCAAAAGGAGCGGTGACACCGCTGCTGGATACGTCCCTTGAGATCTACCGCGAGTCAAGCGCAGAAGGACTCGGCGACCTTGATGCGGCTGCGCTCCTTCGATTCCTCGAGAAGCGATCTGGCATCACCAGATGAGCGGCGGTCCGCCCCAATCGAAGTCGGCGGTCGTCGGCGCAATCGCGCAGGGCGTTCAGTGATTGGTGCACCGTTGCGGAGGCTCGAAGATCCCCGCCTGATCCAAGGCCAGGGCCAGTACGTCGACGACATCAATCGGCCCGATACGTACTACGCGGTCTTTGTTCGCTCCCCGGAGGCGCACGCCCGGATTCTTGGAATAGACGCCGACGAGGCTCGCACGATGCCGGGGGTCCTCGGTGTGTATTCGGGGACCGATCTCGGTCTGACGGATCGTATGCCGAACCTGTTCCCGGCTCCGGCCGTGGCGAGTTCGAAGCAAGGATTCGCTTTGGCTCTCGACGAGGTGGCCTATGTCGGGGAAGCGGTGGTGGTGGTCGTTGCCGAATCTCGCCGTCAGGCGGTGGACGCGGCCGAACTCGTATTCGTCGAATATGACCCGTTGCCGGTGGTCGTCGATCACCTCACGGCGCTGGACGACGGAACCCCGATGGCGCACAGTGATGTTCATTCGAATCTGGTCGCCACCATGCACGCCAAGTATGGCGACGTTGACGCAGCCTTTGGGGCGGCCAGCAAGGTCATCGACGTGCACGTCCATCAGCATCGCGGAGCGTGCGCATCAATGGAACCGCGCGGGGTGGTGGCGGTTGTCGATGATGCCTTCGGTCAGCTGGTCGTGTGGTCATCGACTCAGTCGCCCTATCCGCTGCGCAGCCATCTGGTCGAGTTTCTGGGACTCGAAGGTGACAAAGTCCGGGTGATCGCTCCAGACGTCGGGGGAGGGTTCGGACCGAAGGCCGCCCTCTACGCCGAGGAGTACGTGGTGGCGGCGTTGGCCCTCAAGCTGGGGGTCGCCGTCAAGTGGGTCGAAACGCGGCGGGAGCATTTCGTGTCGACGCTCCAGCAGCGTGATCAGTCCCAGCTGTATGAGGTGGCGATCGATGGCGATGGACGAATACTGGGATTGCGGGGCCGGATCGTTCACGACAATGGTGCCTATGTTCCGTATGGCCTGGTGCTGCCCGCCACCGGACTCCAACTGACTGCCGGCCCGTACGTGGTCCCGACCATGGATGTGGCACTCGAGGTCGTGTACACCAACAAGACGCCAACCAGCCCGATTCGAGGTGCCGGCCGACCATATGCCACGTTTGCGATAGAGCGGGTCATGGATGCCATTGCGAGAGAGACAGGTCTCGATCGGGTGGAGGTTCGGCGACGTAATTTTATCCCGGCCGATGCCTTTCCCTATGAGCGCGAGATCAAGTCGCGCGATGGGAACCCGGTCACGCTGGACAGTGGCGATTACCAACTGGCGCTGAACAATGCGTTGGATGCCGTTGCCGGATTCTCGGCCCGTCGCATCCAGAGCGAGGCAGAAGGGAAACTGCGCGGTCTGGGGATCGCCTCATACACGGAGGACACCGGCCTCGGACCATTCGAAGGTGCCCGGGTGGAGGTGCTGCCGTCTGGCGATGTTGTCGTAGATACCGGAGCGGCTTCACAAGGGCAAGGTCACGCAACGGTCTTTGCGCAATTGGTCGCTCAGGAACTTGGAGTGGATCCTTCCCGAATTCGAATCCGGTCGGCGGATACCGGCCACTACGGGTACGGCATAGCGACCGTCGCCAGTCGGACTGCCGTTACAGCGGGCTCATCGGTTCATCTCGCCGCTCAAGAAGTCGCCAGTATGGCCCGCACCCTGGCGGCCGAACATCTGGAGGCCTCTGAGGATGATCTGGTATTTGAGGACGGCAAAGTCAAAGTGGTCGGGCAACCCGGTGCGGAGGTTTCGCTCGGGTTTCTGGCCGCTTCAATGCAAGGAACTGGAGCCAAGCCGTTGCCTGGCGGTCGCCAACTCCCCGGTCTGGCCGCCGATCGAGCGTTTCAGATGCACAAGCCGGCGTTCGCCTTCGGCACCCACGTCGCCGAGGTCGAAGTCGACCCGGAGACCGGGTTCGTCGACGTGATCCACTACGTGGTTGCCCATGATTGCGGGGTGGTGCTCAACCCGATGATCGTCGACGGGCAGATCGACGGTGGCATTGCCCACGGTCTTGGCAATGCGCTATCCGAACGAGTCTCATTTACCGAAGACGGCCAACCGGTGGCGACCACGTTCATGGATTACCGGATCATGTCGGCAGTCGAAATGCCGCAGATCACCAAGCTGCATACGACCACGCCCGCCCCGTTCAATCCGCTCGGCGTCAAGGGGGTTGGTGAAGGCGGCACCATTCCTGCGGCAGCCACAATTGCTTCAGCCGTCGAGGATGCCCTGGCCCCCTATGGGGCGGTTATTGACCGGTATCCGATCACTCCCGAGATGGTTTTCGGGCTTATCGAAGGAGCGCGAACATGACTGGGTATGGTCCGCCGTATTGGGTACCCGACACTTTTGAGCAGGTGAACGGGTTTCCGCGCTATCCGCAGCGGGAGATGGACCGCCGCTACCGGTGGATCGAGTCGGTGAAAGTCGAGCACGATCTGGATGTCGTTCTGGTGGGGGGAGCGACCGGTCCGCTGGAAACCTCGGTGCAGTTCTTCTCGAATTGGCCGTCGCAGGTCCAGTCGTACGTCGTGTTCCGCGAGGATCCGCTGTTGCTGGTACGCCTCTGGAACCACCTGCCGGACGCCGAACGTATTTCGGTCATCGACGATGTTCGCTACGGCGGTGACACGCCCGACGATCAAGCCCACGAACTGGTCGGCATTCTCAAAGGGTGCCGCCGGATCGGCATTATCGGAGTTGTGCCGCACGGTGATTACAACATCTTGTGGGCGGAATTCCCGGATGCCACGTTCGTGGATCTCAATAGTGCCTATCAGCAGTTCCGTCTTGCCAAATCCGAAGACGAGATGACGTTCGTCCGGATAGCTTCGGCGATGGGCGATGCCGCCATTGACGCCCTGGCGAATCAGCTCCGACCGGGCATCAACGAAACTGACGTGGCCAGGATTGTCGAGGACGTCTATCTCGGGCATCGAGGGACCAACCTCATCCACTTCAGTCTTACGACGCAGATGGATCAACCCGATATCTGCGTTCCCCATCAATATCATCCTGACCGGGTGATCGAGGGAGGCGATGTGTTCGTCACCGAGATCTCCACGACCTTCTGGGGATACTCCGGCCAGATTCTCCGTACCTTCACGATCGGTTCCGAACCGAACGAGCGGTATCGAGCCCTGCACGAATTGGCCGTACAAGCGTATGACGAC
>CAJQPD010000074.1 GCA_905480085.1 uncultured Acidimicrobiia bacterium | reverse complement strand
GTGATGGCGGTCGGGCTCGGGTCGGTAAATATGAGACTGACGTAGAAGCTACGATATATCGATTGCTGCGCATCGGTAGGCCCTGTCAACGATGGCCGAATATCAAGCACCGTTGGAGACTGCGCATCGCCAGCCCCGAGCATCCCTTGTCCCGAGGCGCTGCAATCGGCAGAGTGCAGTGAATAGTCCCATTCGACTTGCGCGTCTGCCAATGAAAGCGCTGAGCTGAAGAGTACGGCGTAAATCGTGTCGCGCGGGATGATCGTGCCGTCGAACCAAGGCCACTCGCCTGCTCCACTCATGAGTACATCGAACGGCGTGGGATCCCGCGTAAACAACAGGTCGCTGATCGTCATGTTGATCGTCTCTTCGGTGGTATCGACGCCCAGGCTGGCCGAGCCCGTCCAGTCCCCGCAACTCATATCCGACGCGAACATCATGGGGTTAAGGCCTTTGGGCACTATGGCATCGCGATCGCCAATCCTGAAGCGGCTGTTGCTGAAGATCAGGACGATCTCCTCGATGCTTTCAGACCCAACGTCCTGGCAGAACGGCACGAATGCTACGTCGGTTAGATCGTAGGCGTTGGATAGCCAAGCGCCGTTCCGCTTCACGAGCGCTTGCACAGCGAACCCTCTTCGCTCATCGGACGTCATGGGCTTCGCGTAATAGGTGATATCAGCGAGGGGCAGGCCGTCGGGCGTCCCCTCCAGAAGCTCATAGGTATGGCCGTTGGCGAACAACAAACTGCGAACATCGCCTTCGAGGTCAAAGTGGAAATATTGGGCGGACAGGCTGTTCATGTAATTTATCTGTTCACTCGAATCCGCCCCACCGAATCCCATCTCCACGGCCTTGTCGTCCTCCATGGTGGAGTCAAGCACGATCGTTTCGACCTCGAATCCGGGAGCAAGTGGAACCCCATCGGCTACGCCATCGAACGCCCAGTAGCGATCGAAAGGATCGACGTTCCAGTTGGCCACCACGAAGCGCTTCCACGTCTCCTCGAGTCCTCCAAGGCCAGACAGAGCGGCGTCGACGCCCTCGAAGTTGTCGGCTTGCGTAGCCCCCTGGCGGTAGACATCCGCCACCTTGTCCGCGCCTGCGACATCATGAATGAACAAATGAAACAGGTAGCCCCCATATTCGTGCAGGCCTGAGACGTCATCGAGCTGCCAAACACTATGGTCCATGAAGTCGTCGGCGTATTCCTGTTCGGTATCGAATTCCGGATACACATAGTGCTCCGCCCAGGTCGCGTTCGACTCATC
Organism: uncultured Acidimicrobiia bacterium; assembly: GCA_905480085.1. GTDB lineage: Bacteria > Actinomycetota > Acidimicrobiia > Spongiisociales > JAENVV01 > JAENVV01. Next base: position 1,352 of record CAJQPD010000074.1, on the reverse strand, counting down.
CAACCAGTCCGCCGGATTGCTCCCCCGGCCCTTCTTCGCGAATGCTTCCTGTACGGCATGCATCAGCTCGTGAGCTATCGTTGCTGCCAGGTACTGCACGGAGTTGAACGATTCGGAGTCGGGTACGTCCCCGAGGGACTCGAGGTTAACCATAAGGTGGGTGGGCCACCTCATCAACTCGAAATCGAACTCACCAAAGCTTGTCAATCCGAGATCCTTATTCTCGGCGCTCCGGAAGAAATATATGTGGTACGCATCGTCGGGATTCTGCGGATCGTCGAACGTCGACAGGGGATGTCCCCCCATCAACTGGGTGAGCAGACGCCAGCTCCTTTCGACTGCGGGGGCAACAACGAACTCCATGAAATCATCAGTGGCCGCACCGAGATAGCCCTCTTTCCAATTGATGAACACATCACCCTGTGGCGTGTCGACCGTCAGGGAGTCCCACTGTGCCGCCTCTTGTTGCATATGCAGCGCCCCGCTCGTCGCCGCGTACCAACTGTTTGGATCGTCCGGCGGCAACATGAACGGCCTCATCCACTCCTGGGCCTGGGCGGAGAGTTCGTCGTACCGATACGCCAGCTCCTTCATGATCGGTGTGCCGTGCATGTCCCCGTCGGCGGCATACTCGGCCGGGAGACGGTCATCCCCAAACAAGGCGAACACTTTGTAGACAAGCGCAGTGAGTTCGTCCAGCTCGCCGCGATCCAGCGCTGCATCGATCAGGTCTTCGCTGCTCTCCGTGCTGTAGTCGATCGGCGGCGGCGCATCGCCTGCTACCAGGACGCTCGTCGAGGCCACTGCGGTTCCCGCTTCGTTCATTGCGGTCAGGGTGTAGGGCGTGGTCGCGACCACAGTGACTTCGGCGCTGGTGCTCGTCACGACCCCGAGGTCCGGTTCGATAGTGATCGTGTCGGCGCCGTCGACCGACCAGTTGAGCTGAGCCGCTCCGCCGCCGAACGGAAGACCGCCTGGGTCAGCTATGAAACTCTCGATGGTCGGCGCTCCGTTGCCGTTGCCTGGGTCCGAATCCTCGAACCCATGGGTGAATATCACTTCCGCCTCCACACCGGCATAGACCAGTAAGGTAAACACAAACAATAGAATCGCAATAAACCCGCGCATGTCGTTCATTGGCCTTCCCTCAAGCAATATAGTAAACCTAGCAAAGTTCCCGGAAGCTTGCAGAGCTGGCCCTGGAAAATCCCGGCCGCCGGAGAGAAGTTGGGTCCAAAAACGAGGCAAGAATCTACCAACCAGACAGCGCTAACTGAGTAGTGCCACCCAGAAACAAAGGTTGGCGTCAATTATTCCCCTCGAGGGCGCTGAGTATCTCCGTTTGGCCGACT
>CAJQPD010000073.1 GCA_905480085.1 uncultured Acidimicrobiia bacterium | reverse complement strand
GATGATTACTACACTTCATGGTTCGCCCGGAGATTGCATGAGCCGTAATCAACGTATTGCCATCACTGCGATCGGAGGACTTCTCGCAATCCTCCTTCTCGCCTTTTTTCTCACGCGCCCCGCCGACGGGGAGATCGCCCGCTGGGTGTCGGTTGGCGATATGGCGGTCGGGAGCCTGACCGAATCCGGAGCTACTGAAGTCATCATCGCCAGGGAGGATGCCCTGGCTGCCCTGCCGGTGATCGTTCGCGTCGGCGGCGCCGAGCGCTCAGCCCTCCCCGACCAACTCGGATTCTCATTCGATACGGCTACGGCCGTACAACATGCCTTGTCCGTTGGCCATGAACCTTCACTTTTTGGCCAGTTCGGTTCCTGGATCAAAGGCATTTTCGGTGGGTCCCGGATCGAACTTACCGCCGACCTCGACCCCACTTCTGTCGACGCGGTCCTCGACGGCTGGGACAACGAGGCGGCCAACCTGTCCACCAAAGCCGACATCACCATCGAAAACGGGACCCTGGTCGCCTCCTACGCATCCCCCACCGAACTCATCGTCCGGCCAGGAGCCGCGGACATCCTCCTGTCGCTGGTCCTCGATCCGGACCGGCCCATCGGGTCGCTCGATACGACCACCACCCCTGCTGGGATCGCGGACGCCGCCGTCGATGATGCATTGGCCGTTGCCAGGCAACTCGTATCCGCACCGGTGACGCTCACCATGGCGAACCCACTGGCTTCACTGCGTCTTACCGCTGGGGAACTTACGTCGGCTTTTGTAGCAGTAACGGAAGGCACCACGATCACTCCCACCCTCGACGCCACCGTCCTCGAAACCCGCTTCGAGGAGTTGCGTGAGGTCTTCGCCGCAACATTCAAGAACGCCGAATTAGTCGTCAACGACGATGACACGGTGACCATCGTCCCTGGCGAGGCCGGTCTGCGGGTCGATAGTGACCGAATAATCGAAGCGATCCTGACTGCTGCCCAGACACCGGACCGCAGCGGTCAGCTTCCGGTCATCGAAGACGCCGAACCCGACGTCACCGTGGCCGACCTCGAAGCCCTCAAGATCGAGCATCTCGTCAGCTCGTTTACGACCTATCACGACTGCTGTGCCAATCGAGTCATCAATATCCATCTCATAGCCGACACCATTGACGGCACCGTCCTATTACCCGGAGAGACCTTTTCGATCAACGACACCGTGGGCGAGCGCACTCAGGAGAAGGGTTATCTGCCGGCCGGCACAATCGTCAATGGCGAACTTGAGGATACGTTCGGGGGAGGCGTCTCCCAATTTGCGACAACGATGTACAACGCCATCTTCTGGGGTGGCTACACCGACATCACCCACAAACCCCATAGCTTGTACTTCTCGCGGTACCCCGAGGGAATCGAAGCAACGCTCGATTATCCAAGTATCGACCTGGCTTTTCGCAACGATACCGACGGCGCCATTTACATAAAGACCGAATACACGGACACATCGCTGACGGTGAAGCTATTGGGAAGCAACGGCGGTCGCACGGTAATCGGCAAACAACAGAACGGGTCGACCGATATCACAGTCGCTGCCGAAGGCGACCCGGCGAAGGCGGTAGTCGTGTCGGCGACGGTGTCGGAGAGATTCGGCTTTACGGATCCCGATACCGTCTATCAGGCGAACCTGGATCTGGTACCCGGTACGACAGAGTCCATCCAATCAGGCCTCCAAGGATGGTCTGTGACCGTAACCCGCACCCTCTCCAAGCCGGACGGGACCAGCGAATCGCGTAAGTGGGTGGCCCGGTATCGCTCCCGGCCCTTCATCATCGAAGTTCATCCATGTGACATACCCAAGGGCGAGCAGGGATACACCGGCGAGCCTTGCCCTACGACCACCACCAGCTCGATTCCGGTCGAAACGACCACAACGACTTCGGTCAGCTCGACGACGGTGCCATAGCCCCGAAGGAGTGGGGTCAGGCGCCTTTGTTTTCGTCGTAGACGATGAAAAAGTCCCGTATGGCAGCCGATACGACCGAGAGCGAACCTTCATCCCATGCGGCCGGCCGCTCAACGGACACGACATTGGAATACACATAGACGTTCGACAGCATCCGATCGACGGTGAACAGGCAATGCGCCAAACCGGCCGGGAATGTGGATCCGGCTTCGGCCGAGGCCAACGACGGATACGCTTCTCCATCCTGACCGCTCAGGCTCCGGTCCGTGTCAAACAGCGCAACCCTTCCGATTACGGTCGGTTTTGAAACGTTGATTGTCTGGCCCATGATTCTCCTTTGCGCCTGCGCACTTTAGCGTCGGGACGCCGAGCCTCGGCCCCGCTCGCCAATTCGATGCAACTTCATGAGGTTCGTCGAGGCTTGCTGGTTCGGGGGGGTGCCGGCCACCATGACCACGCCCTCGCCGGCTTCGCAAATCCCGGTCTTTTCAAGATACTTCTCGGCACTCGCCAACATGAGATCGGTTGACTCTCGCCGTTCGAGCATCTGCGGGCTTACACCCCAGTACACCGCCATCCGACGATAGGTAGCCGGATCGGGAGTGAACGCGATGATCTCAGCCGATGGTCGATATTTCGATAAGAGACGGGCGGTACTTCCCGACTCCGTGAAAGCCGCGATGACATGCAGGTCCAGGTTGACGGCGGCTTCAACCGCAGCCTTGGCTGTGGCAGACGCGAACGTCCGATGTGACTCGAGAAAGTCAACGGGCTTGGTGGCGCTTCGCTCGGCCTCCAGGCAAATCCTGGCCATGAATTCGATCGTTTGGACCGGATACTTTCCAATCGCCGTTTCACCTGACAGCATCACCGCGTCGGTCCCGCTCATGACGGCATTAGCTACGTCGGTCACCTCTGCTCGGGTTGGCCGTGGTGAATTGATCATCGATTCGAGCATTTCCGTGGCCGTTATCGAGATCCGGCCGGCGGCATTGGTACGATTCAAAATGTCCAGCTGAACCCTGGGAATGGTCTGCAACGGCAGCTGAACTCCCAGGTCTCCCCTGGCGACCATCGCCCCGGAAGCCTCACTCAGGATGTCATCGAGATTCGCGTAGGCTCGGGCCAGTTCGATTTTGGCGATAACCGGCACTCCCCCTGCCAACTCGCGAACCTGATCGATATCGGCGCCGGTTCGCACAAAGGAGGCGGCCACATAATCAACCTCGAGCGAACGACCGAATTCCAGGTCAGCTGCGTCTTTGGGGGTGACCGACGGTACCCGCAGCGACGTATCGGGAAAGGCGGCCCCTTTGTGGTCGGACAATTGTCCGCCGACCGTCACAAGGGCCGTCAGCGAGTCGTCGTGAACCTTCTCAACCACCAACCGGATGAGACCGTCGGAGAGCAAGACGTCATCGCCGACCCCAACGTCCTCCAGGAGGAACTCGTAGTCGATCGGTACAACGCCTGCCGCGCCCGGCTGGGAACCAGGCACAAGCCGGACGGTTTCGCCCGCCACCAGTTCGATCGGTCCGTCGCCAAACACCCCGACCCGGACTTTGGGACCCTGGATGTCTTGGAGCAAAGCGATCGGTCGCTTGTGTTGCTCGGAAGCCCGACGAACCCATGCAGCCATCTGCGTGTGGGTGTCATGATTGCCGTGAGAGAAGTTGAGCCTGGCGACATCGAGGCCGGCCGCGACCAGCTCTGAAATCTTTTCCTGGCTCGCCACCGCGGGGCCCATCGTGGCCACAATTTTGGTTCTGCGCATTGCGACACCCTACCCCAGGTTCCCTTTCTGATTCGACTCTCGGTTAGTGTCGGCATCATGAGATACGGAGCATTTTTACCCCAAGGATGGCG
>CAJQPD010000072.1 GCA_905480085.1 uncultured Acidimicrobiia bacterium | reverse complement strand
CCCAGGTGCGCGGCGAGGCGGAACGCCTGCGTGAAGACGCCCGCCACAACCTGGAACGCCTGGCCGGCTTCGATGCGCAACTCGCCAAGACTGAACTCCTTGCTCAGGTCGAAGACGAGGCCCGGCGCGAGGCGATGATTCTCGTACGCGACATGGAGACCAAGGCCCGGGAAGAGGCCGATCGGAGAGCTAAACGAATTTTGACGACTGCTGTTCAACGCCTTGCCTCTGATGTGGTCGCCGAGACCACCACCTCGGTTGTGGTACTCCCCACCGATGATATGAAGGGCCGGATCATCGGCCGGGACGGTCGCAACATCCGATCCTTCGAATCGATCACCGGTGTCAACCTCGTGGTTGATGACACCCCCGAGGCAGTTTCGGTGTCGTCCTTCGATCCGGTCAGGCGTGAGATTGCCCGAAATACCCTGGAGATGTTGGTAGAAGATGGTCGGATCCACCCGGCATCGATCGAACAGTTCTTCGAAAAAGCTTCTGCGTTGATCGAGCAAAGCATCCGCGATGCCGGCGAGTGGGCACTGCTAGACGTGGGAATCTCACGAATGCACCCGGAGCTTGTCACCCTGCTTGGTCGCCTCCAGTATCGAACTTCGTACGGTCAGAACGTCCTGAAGCATTCGGTGGAAGCCGCTCACGTGTCGGCGATGCTGGCCGCTGAGATCGGCGTCGATCCGGTCACGACCAGGCGCTCGGCGTTGCTTCATGACATCGGCAAGGCAGTCACCCACGAAGTCGAGGGCTCGCATGCGTTGATCGGAGCTGAGATTGCCCGCCGGTTTGGCGAGGACCCGGCGATCGTTCACGGGATTGAGGCCCATCACAATGAGGTCGAACCCCGTACGTTGCTGGCCATTCTGGTCCAGGCGGCCGATGCCGTATCGGCGGCCCGACCGGGCGCCCGTCGAGAGACGCTTGAGTCGTATGTCCGGAGGCTGGAACGCCTTGAGACGATTGCGATGGCCTTCGAAGGCGTCGAGAAGGTCTACGCCATGCAGGCGGGCCGTGAGATACGGGTCGTTGTGGATCCGGGCGTGCTTGATGATCTGTTGGCTGGCGATCTCGCTCGTAAGATCTCGCGGCGCTTTGAGTCTGATCTTGAATATCCCGGTCAGATCCAGGTCACCGTTATTCGGGAGTTCCGGGTAACCGACTACGCTCGCTAACCCCATGAGCGAAATCTTGCTTCCCAACCCGCGCGTCCGAGAACGCCGCATTCCCACACGGGTGGGCCAGACCTATTTTGTGCGAACGTTCGGATGTCAGATGAATGAGCACGATTCGGAGCGGATTTCCGGACTGTTCGAGGCCGACGGCATGACGAAGGCCCCGAGCGTTGACGAAGCCGACGTGGTATTCATCAACACCTGCACCATCCGCGAAAACGCCGATAACAAGCTGTACGGAACTCTCGGGAGCCTGGCCCATCTCAAAGATGACGCCCCCCATCGGGCCTTGATCGTTGGTGGCTGTGCCGCTCAGAAAGATCGCGAGGTGGTTCGGGAGCGGGCTCCGTGGGTCGATGTGGTCCTCGGCACCCACAATCTCGACCGGGTCGTCGACTTGCTCGACCAGGCTCAGCAGTGGGGGCCGATCACCGAGATCGTCGATGAGTTGCAGGAGATGCCATCGTCGCTGCCGGTACGACGCGAGGTCGATCACTCTGCCTGGGTGACCATTCAGATTGGATGTAACAACACCTGCACATTCTGCATCGTTCCGGCTGTCCGGGGAATCGAGATTTCCCGGCGACCTGGCGACATCATCCGGGAAGTGACCCAACTGGCGGCCGATGGGGTACTGGAGGTGACCCTTCTCGGCCAAAACGTCAATACCTATGGTCGTGATCTGGCGATTGACGGCAAGCGTCGGCCGATATTTGCCGATCTCCTGCGGAGAGTTGGGGAGGTTGACGGCATCAGGCGGGTTCGATACACGAGTCCACATCCGGCTGATTTCAATGAGGACGTTGCCATTGCCATGGCCGAAACCGCTGCGGTGTGCGAGCAGCTTCACCTGCCCCTCCAGTCGGGGAGTGACCGGATCCTCGCCAGAATGCACCGCGGATACAACCGGGAGCGGTTCATGGATCGACTCCGTCTTGCTCGCCGGCATCTGCCCGGCTTGACGGTGTCGACCGACATCATCGTCGGGTTCCCTGGCGAAACCGAAGAAGACTTCGATCTCACGCTTGGCGTGGTGCAAGAGGCGCAGTTCGACTCTGCGTATACCTTCCAGTTTTCTCCAAGGCCAGGGACGGCCGCCGCTGACTATGCCGAGGACTTTGTTCCCCAATCGATCGTGACGGAGCGGTTCAACCGGTTGATAGCCCTCCAGGATTCGATTTCGTTGGCCCGTAATCAGAATGACGTTGGCAGGAGCCTGTCGGTGCTCATCGATGGACCGTCCAAACGGGATCCTGAATCAGCGACTGGACGGACTCGGGGGGGCAAGCTTGTGCATGTCGCCGGAATTTATCCGTCGGGGACGTTCGTCGACGTCGAGATCATCAAGGCCGGTAAGCACAGCCTGATCGGGATACAGATCTGAACATTATCGCCCTGGTCGGGCCGACGGCCTCGGGCAAGTCGGATCTGGCGCTCCGGTTGGCGAGGGATACGGGTGCCTGTCTGCTTTCTGCCGATTCGATGCAGGTGTACCGGGGGATGGACATCGGGACTGCCAAACCATCCCTGGCCGAACAGGCTGAGGTTCCCCATCATCTGATCGATCTTGTCGAACCGGAGGAGTCGTTCTCGGTGGCCGATTTCCAGAGTGCCGCCCGGGCAGTATTGGCCGACCATGGTGGCCGGAGGATGATCGTCGTGGGAGGATCGGGTCTCCACGTCCGGGCGCTGCTTGATCCCCTGGAGTTCCCTCCCCATGACCCGGCCGTCCGTCAGGTAATCGACGCCCTGCCACCTGAGGAGTCACGGGAGCGCCTTCGAGCCGCCGACAGCCACGCCGACGATGTGCTTGATTTGGCGAACCCCCGCCGCGTACAGCGGGCTCTGGAGATTCTTGAGATAACCGGTCTGACCCCTTCACAGAGGGCCTTAACGGCGGAGGCGAGGGCGGTGGCCGCATATGAACCATTGGTCCCGTTTGTCGGCTTTGGTATTGACGCCGGAGAAGCGCTCGGTAGCCGGGTGGCCGACCGTACCGATGCAATGATCGAGGCAGGGTTTGTGGCAGAAGTGCGTTCACTGGCCGGCCGTCTCGGCGTTACCGCCCGGTCGGCGACCGGTTACCCGGAGTTCGGCGCCTATGTAGCGGGGGAGAGCAGTCTCGATGAAGCGGTCAGCAAAACCCGGGAATCGACCGTGGCGCTCGCCAAACGCCAACGAACCTTCTTTCGGCGGGACCCCCGCATCGTCTGGCTGGATTGGCACGATGATCCCGTGGTTCGTTACGACTCATTTCGTGCCCAACTCGATAAGCTGGGCCTATGGAATTCGTGAAGATGCACGGCCTCGGCAATGACTTCGTCGTTTTCGAAGGGCCCGCTTCGTTGAGCGCTGATCAAGTCTCTGCCATTTGTAATCGCCGCACCGGGGTGGGAGCCGATGGGATTCTGATCGTCACCAACCTTGACGACAACCAGGTGCGCATGGAGTATTGGAACGCCGATGGGTCGGTGGCCGAGATGTGCGGGAACGGTTTACGGTGCGTTGCCCGATTCGCCATCGACAAAGGCTGGCTCGACCCGGCCGGTGGCCGGGTGCTCACCGCGGTCGGCGTACTCACTGTGGCGCCGGTCGGCGACGGACGGTACCGGGTACAGATCGGACAGCCGGCGGTCGGCGAAGAATTTGGCCACGAACTGACCTTCCGTCGGGTGTCTGTTGGGAATCCACACGCTGTGACGTTCGTGGAAGATGTCGGGGCCGCCCCGGTCGAGACTTTGGGCTCGGACC
>CAJQPD010000071.1 GCA_905480085.1 uncultured Acidimicrobiia bacterium | reverse complement strand
GAGGACCGGCGCCGTCTGTCATGCGGGAACCGACTTGAGGGCCGATCACCTGCGCGACTCTGACCACCGTCACCCACATCAGGACCGTGAGCCCGCGGTATTGGTCGGTTCCCACCAACGAAGCGAAGGACTGCGCAACCGGCACGAACATTCCAAAGCCGAAGCCCGCGATACCCAGTCCCAGCGCAATATGCCACGGTGCGGCGGCCAGGGCGGCTACTCCCGAGCCCACCGCCATCATCGCAAAGGCAATGGTCATCATCTTGCGGCCGCCAATCCTGGCGAGAATCCGACCGACCTGGAGCGCCACGAGGATGGTGCCGAACTGGAATGCCGCCACGATGAACCCGCGCACGTCGACCGGGACGCCGAACTCGAGATCCAGAAACAATGGCGAGACGGTGAGGCCCAACCCGTGCAGGATGAACACCGCCACCAGGGTGGTGCCTAGCAAGCCTAGATAGTCACGCAACCGGCCCGACACCTTCATACCTCGCAAAGCGTCGACCAGATGCCCGAGAGGCGGGGCAACGGCTTCCTTTCGAGGGTCCGAAGGCATGCGAGTTGCCCAGGCCAACAATGGAACGCCGATCAGGAATATGAGGAAAGGTCGGAAGGTTCCGCCCAAAGCCAACTGGCCCGAGACAATCGGCCCGGTCATCGACATCAGCGTGACGCCGGTGATGTTGATCCCCATTGCCCTGGTTCTCGCCCGACCTTCAAAGGCATCCCCGATGAGCACAATCCCCAGACCGAGGATGCCCGACGTTCCAATTCCTTGACAGAACCGCATCGCCACCAGACCCCAGAAAGTCCTGGCGAAGAACCCTCCCACTCCGAAGATCGAAAAGATGGTCAGGGCCGTCAGAACGACCCGTCGACGCCCGAACCGGTCGGCGAAGTACCCGATCAGAGCCGAAAACAGGATTCCCGGAATCGACACAGCGGCTTGAACCAGGCCGATGTCGCCCCGGGAGACTCCAAACGCCTCGGCCAGGTCGGGCAGGATCGGAGAGGTAACGGAGAAACCCAGGGTACCCATGGCCCCAACGGCGATGGCAATGGCCAGCCGTTCATTGCGACTACCGGCAGATCCGAAGGGTCGCGCGGGGGACCAGTTCATGTGTACCTCGTGGTTCGGGCACGAACACACCAGCCCGGGTGACAAAGTAAACCCCGAGTCCGGATTCAGCCCGTTCCTATAAAATATATACTTTGGCCCCAAGCGAGGGAAATCGAGGAGAAGCATGACTTATTCAGAGATCGTTTATGAGGTCCGCAATGACGCAGCCTGGATCGGGATCAACCGACCAGAAGTGCGCAATGCGTTCAGGGAACAGACCCTTGACGAGATCGCCGACGCCTTGAACTCGACCCGCGAAGATCCCACCATTGTGGCGGCGGTCATCTACGGAGTGGACGGGCACTTCTCCGCCGGCGGGGACTTCCACGCCATGATGAAACTCAACAAAGCCAACTCGGCCATGTGGAACGATCGCATGCAGAAAGTGGCCATGACCTGCCGGAACCTCCCGATCCCGGTCGTTGCCATGGTCGAGGGCGCCTGTGTGGGGGGTGGTCACGAATTGATGCTCTGGTGCGACCTGGTCATTGCCTCCGACGATTCGATCTTCGGTCAGACGGGTGCCAGGGTCGGGGCTTGCCCGACGGTGGGCGCCACTCAATACATCGGCAAACTCATCGGCGAGCGGCGCGCCAAGGAAATGATCTTCCTATGCAAGCGCTACTCGGGCAAAGAGGCTGCTCAGATCGGCCTCGCCAACGAATCGGTTCCGGCCGCCGACCTGCTCGGCAGAGTCGAGGAAGTGGTCGCCCAGATCAAGAGCTACAGCTCGGCGACGATCCGGGCCACGAAGGTCGCGCTGAATTATGACTCTGACGCCCTCTACCCCGCCTGGCAACATGGCATGGAACTGCTCGCCAACATTTGGGGCACCGAAGAGTCCCTTGAAGGCATGAACGCATTCCTTGAGAAGCGTCCCGCCGACTTCCACCAGTTCCGTGAGCGCAACAAGGCAGAACTCGACTCGTACATGGAGGCCTTCAACACCGGGCAGAACCAGAGTGAGTCGTCCCGCCAGGCCCGGGGTTAGGTTTGGGTGCTCTCGACGGACGCAGAGTCGTTGACCTGACCAGGGTGCTCGCCGGCCCGTTGTGCGCGATGTGGCTCGGCGACATGGGCGCCGATGTCATCAAAGTGGAGCGTCCGGGCGGCGGCGACGACACCCGCAGTTGGGGGCCACCATTCGCCGGAACCGAGTCGGCCTATTACCTGGGCGCCAACCGCAACAAACGGTCGGTGACCCTCGACCTGGGTGTCGAGGCGGGCCGCGAGGTGCTCCGAAAGCTCATTACCGGTGCCGATATCGTCGTCGACAACTTCAAGATCGGCACCCTTGATCGCTGGGGGTTCACGGACGAATGGTTTGATGAGCACGCCCCCCGGGTGGTCCGCTGCACGATCTCCGGGTACGGATCGTCCGGCCCGAAGGCGGGCAAACCAGGTTACGACTTCATCCTTCAGGCCGAGACGGGCCTCATGGCCATTACCGGTGAACCCGACGGCGAGTCGATGAAACTCGGCGTGGCAATTGTCGACATCTGCACGGGAATGCTGGCGACCATGTCCATCCTGGGTGCGCTCGACGCGGTGACCCGGACCGGCAAGGGTCAACGGACTGAGGTGTCGTTGCACGACACCGGTATCCAGATGCTCGCCAACGTGGCCTCCAATCATCTCGTCTCCGGTGAGGAAGCGGGCCGGTTCGGAAACGGGCATCCGAACATCGTTCCCTACCGGACGTTCCCGACGTCAGATGGAGAACTTGCGCTGGCGGTCGGCAATGACGGCCAGTTTGCCCGCCTCGCCGAGTTGGTGGGCCACCCGGAATGGGCCACAGACGAGCGGTTCGGCCGCAACCGTGACCGGGTAAAGAACCGCGACCTTCTCGACGGTCTGATACGTGAGGTGATGAAGACCAAAACCAGGGCAGCCTGGCTCGACCTACTCGATCCGGCGGGAATCCCGGCTGGTCCCATCAACCGGGTTTCCGAGGCGCTGGCCAGCGAACAGAGCAAGGCCCGTGGCATGGTCACCGAAGTCGACCACCCTGATCTCGGCCCAATCGCCATGGCGGGCATACCTTTTCAGATGTTTGGTACCCCACCCGACATCCGGCTGGCACCGCCCCGGCTGGGTCAACATACCCGGGAAGTTCTCGACGAATTGCAGCTGTCCGAACCAGAAGTAGCTGCTCTGGTAGCAGCTGGAACCATAACCATGGAGGATCAATGACCACTGAATGGTGGCCCGAACTGGGCCCAAAATGGAATCCGACCACGGCCACCAAGCCGGCAACGATCGTCATTGACGCCCACAGCCATCTGTCGGTGCCCGCCAGCCAGGAGTTGGCCAACCCCTTCTTCAAGCCCGAGATGGATCCTCGTAGCTTCTTCTCTCCTCCCGAGAGCATCCGCTACAACAAGGAACTGCGCGCCACCCAGGTCGACAAGTTCTGCGAACCAGAAGCCCGGATCGAAGACATGGACAAGCAGGGCGTCGACATACAGTTGCTGTCGATTGTCCCACCCCAGTACTTCTACTGGCTCGATGCAGAGAACGCCGTGCGAGCATGCCGGATACAACATGAGCGCTTCGCCGAAGTGATTGCGCAATACCCGACCCGTTTTGCAGCCGTTGCCAATCTGCCGATGGACCATCCGTCAACGGCCATCGAGGTGATGATCGAAGCCCAGCGTGACTTCGGATTCCACGGATTCGAGATCAGTGGGGACGTCAATGGCGGGGACTTCGACGACCGGCGGTATGACCCGATCTGGGAGAAGGCCGTCGAACTCGACATGACCATCATCATGCACCCCCAGGGCTACACCGACGGGCAGCGTATGGGCGACTACTACCTGGTCAACGTGGTGTGTATGCCACTGGCATCGACGGTAGCGGTCTCGCGGATGATTCTCGGCGGCGTGTGGGAACGGTTCCCTGACCTGAAAATGATGGTCGTTCACGGGGGTGGCTACCTCCCGTTCTACTTTGCCAGAACCGACCACGCCTACACCGTGCGGCCAGAAATGCGCCATCACATCTCGCGAAAACCCAGCGAATACCTGCACAACCTGTACTTCGACACGACCGTGTTCGAGCCAAAGATGGTCGAATACCTCGTCGACGAGTTCGGCGAAGACCACGTGTTGCTCGGCACCGACTACCCGTTCGACATGGGTCCGACCGACCCCCTGGGGTTCCTCGCCGAAGCGAAACTTACCGAGCAGGCCCGACAACTAATCGTGGGTGGAAACGCCGCCCGACTGTTCAAGATCGAGACGTAGGAGAGATCGTGGCACGCATGCCTTTGTACACGGAGCGAGATGGTCTCGACCCCGCCAGGCTGGGTGTCTTCGACGCAGTCGTCAACAGCCGAGGCTCCATGATCAGACCATACGAAGTGCTGCTCCACGCTCCGGGACTAGCCCTTCCGGCCGCCGAACTCGGGGGACGAATCCGCTACCACGGGAGCCTGTCCGATCACGACCGGGAACTGGCCATCCTCACCGCGGGCACGCTGGCGAACTGCCAGTTCGAGTGGGACTCACACGTCGATATCGCCAGACGATCCGGCGTTAGCGAGACTGCGCTTGGATACCTTCAGGGTTCCGGCGAGCAACTCTCCGACGCCGAGAAGCTCATCGTCGGCTTCGTCACGGAACTGGTCGCCGAGAGCACCGTCTCGGACCAAACATTCACCGCGGTCCAGGCGGCGCTCGGGAATGAACAGGTCGTCGAACTGGCCGCCCTGGTCGGGTATTACATGATGCTCGGGTACGTCATGAACGTGGCTGGGGCCTGTTGACCGTCATCGATATCCACGCCCATGTGGCCGACCCCGACGGGATGGCCGCCATGGCTCGGCTGTACGAAAACATCCCCGTGATCGATCGCAACGACGACCACATGTTCTTCCGGTATCCGTCCGGAGTGGTCAACGGGCCGGTTCCGCTCGGGATGGTGAGCGTTGATCGGCGGTTGGCCGATATGGCTGCGTCCGGTGTCA
>CAJQPD010000070.1 GCA_905480085.1 uncultured Acidimicrobiia bacterium | reverse complement strand
CAGGCAACGAACGTCATTGAATACCGCAGGTACCTCGCCTAGATCACTGAAGGGCCAGACAGCGACCGAGCTCAACTCGATGTCATCAACCGGCCCACTTGGCGAAATGACCACCTGGAGTCGTTCGACCGCAGCATCGACCGGTGTTCCGCTGCTGCCTGCCTCAACGGCAGCTGCCAACGCGGCAAACTCGGCAACATCTGCGTCTTGGTTTTCACCAAGCCCAAACGCGTAAATGGAGTACTGGCTGGTTGTACCGTCCCGATGATGAAGCACGAAGACACTCGTATCGGCATCGGCTACGAACTGATTGGCGGTCTCGTTTGAGCCTTCCGGTGACCGGACCAGTTCGGTCTGGCTGATCGCCTGCAACACGGATGACATTTGATCCTGATCAAGTTGGACCTTCTGGAAACGAATCAACTTCGGGCCCGGATAGATCATGGTCATGGGACCCTGAAAATACAACTGGCCTCCGGCCGTCAGCACGAAGCGGGGAGCCCGTCCGACGTTGTACTCAACCGGTACAAAGCCGCCGACCGACAGCCACTCCAACAAAACGGCGTCGGGGTTCGTCGGTGCATCGAAACCCCAGATATCGGTGTCGACAGGTCCACCAGGTTGCGTCGTGGGCGAGCCACCACCGACGGGATCGGGCTCTGGTTGGGTGATATCGCCTCCCCCACAAGCAGCGAGGGCCAGCGCAACGGTCAATAGCAATACTGATAAGGATCGAGTCATGATCATCTGACGCCTCAGCTCAACAAACGGTTCCTAGGAACGCGGGACGTCTTTCCAGGGTAAATCCTTGTCGACCCGTGGCTCCCCCGGTAATCCCAGAACGCGCTCGCCCAGGATGTTCTTCATGACCTCCGACGTCCCGCCTTCAATGCTGTTGGCGCGAGCTCGCAAGAAGGCCCGTTGGGCAGTCTGACCGCTCAGCCCGGCGACGGACGGGCGACTCTGCGTATACCCACCGGGCAGGACGAGGCCATCGGCGCCCAACAAGTCCAAGGTGAACTCGGTGATCCGCTTATTCAGGTCGGCCCAATGCAACTTGCCGGTCGAGCCTTCCGGGCCGGGTACGCCCTTCTTGCGGTGATCCGAGGCGCGAATGTTCGTGAGTCGCATCGCCTCAGCCTCGACCCACAGCCCGGCAAGCTGGTCTCGCTTCAATCGGTCGGTGATCCCCTTTTCGTTGAAAACCCGAACGGCATCGCCAATGGCCCCTGACCCACGGGGGCTCACGTTTGACCCGATTGCCACCCTTTCATTCATGAGTGTGGTGAGCGTGAGTCGCCATCCATCGCCGACCTCTCCAACCCGGTCACTATCGGGGATCCGGGTGTCTGTGAAGTACACCTCATTGAATTCTGCCTCGCCGGTAATCTGGTAGAGCGGCCGCACCTCCACACCGGGCGATTTCATATCGACGACGAAGTAGGTCAACCCCTGATGCTTGGGTACATCCGGATCCGTACGGGTGACCAGCATGCCCCAGGATGCAACGTGAGCCAGGGTGGTCCACACTTTCTGACCGTTCACGATCCATTCATCCCCGTCACGAACCGCCCGCATGGAAAGAGAAGCGACGTCTGACCCGGAACCCGGCTCGGAGAACATCTGACACCAGATCTCTTCGGCCGTAAACATCGGTCGAAGCCACCTCATCTTCTGTTCATCGGTGCCGTGGGCCGAAAGAACGGGTCCCCCCATCCCGATCCCCAGCAGGTTCGTCTGGTAGTTCGCGAAAGACGCCCCTTTGTCTCGGAGGCTGGCGATGATGCCCTTTTGATACTTCGGGCTCAAGCCAAGCCCACCGAACCCTTCTGAGAAGTGGACCCAGGCGAGGCCGAGATCGTACATCTTGCCCCAGAATTCAGGCCCGCTGCGCTCGGTCGACTCAGCCAGAAGTTGCCCAATTCGCTCGTCGATCAGTTCTTGCTCGGTATTGGGTGTAGTCGTCATGTATACCTCAGCTTGACACGGTCACATTGGCGTTCGAAATCACTTTTGACTGGCGTTGTTTGGTGATCGCCTCCACCAGGAAACCCGACTCACTCTCCCAAATCTTTGTAACAATTGTCTCGCCGGGAACCACCGGTCCTGAGAAGCGGGCCGAGTACCCACGTACTCGTGAGACATCTCCGGCCAAGACGGTATCGACGACGGCCTTGCAGACGATGCCATAGGAACATAACCCGTGCAGGATCGGTCGATCGAACCCGCCGAACGCGGCGAACGCCGGATCGACGTGCAGAGGATTCTTGTCCCCCGATAACCGGTACAGCAGCGCCTGCTGTTCCAACGTCACCGACTCGACGACGTGATCCGGCTCCCGATCGGGCGCTTCATTCCGTGGCGGAGGCCCGGTTTCTCCCCCAAACCCGCCCTCGCCGCGCAGGAAGAGCGACGAACGATTCGTGAACAATAGATCCCCGGCGGCGTCACGCGAATCGATATCGACCACCACGAGAGCGCCTTTTCCTTTGTCATAAATCCCGGAGATCCGACCCTGATTCGTGACCTTGGCATCTGGCGGGATGGGGCGAAATAGAGTGATCTCTTGCTCTCCATGCAAGAGCATGGCCAGATTGAAGTCGAGTCCGTCGACGTTGGTGACACCCATCATCGCTCCGAACGGAACAACGGAGGCGAAGCTCGGCAGCACTTTCAAATTCGCTTCGTACACATACTCAAGCTCGTTCGGATCGGTGGCAGGCACCCCTGCGCCGACTCCGAGGTGATAGAGGATTACATCATCGGTATCCCAGCTGTACGAACCGTCCGGGAGGGGTGCATCCAGGGCTTTGGAGACGTCAATCGGCATTATCCCTGAAGCGCCTTGTAGAGCAGGGCCATCTCCTCATTGTTGTTCATCGGCACGATGAACTCGTCGATGTTCTCAATGGTGTCAAGGTTGGCGTGAATATCTTCGACGCTCGGTACCGTTCCTTGGCCGGCGAACCAACCGTCACCAACCCCGACAAAAATGCGGGCGTAGCGACCACCCCCCACCGAGAAGACCTGATGGGTGAAATCGCAGGCCTCTGAGGCGAGATAAACGACCATCGGGGTGACTTGCTCGGGGTCGACCAGGTCGGCCAGTGGGCCGAGCAGGTCTTCGGTCATCCGGGTCTTGGCCACCGGGGCAATCGTATTGACCTTGATGTTGTACTTGGCTCCCTCGATCGCCATTACCGATGCCATACCCATCAATCCGGCTTTGGCCGCCCCGTAATTGACCTGACCGAAGTTACCGAAGAGGCCTGACGGCGAGGAGGTGTTGACGATCCGCCCGTACCCGCTCTCCTTCATGATGGCGAAAGCCGGTTGCGACACATAGAAAGCACCCTTGAGGTGAACATCAATGACGGCATCGATCTGGTCCGTAGTCATCTTGGCGAACGAGGCGTCACGCAAGATGCCGGCATTGTTTACGAGAATATCGAGCCGCCCGAAGGAGTCCATGGCAGTCAGGACGATGTTGGCGCCACCCTCGGGCGTCGACACGGAATCGTAGTTGGCGGTGGCTTCTCCACCGGCTGCCACGATCTCATCCACCACCATATCGGCGGCCCGCGACGAACCGCCAGACCCGTCAACCCCTCCGCCCAGATCGTTGACAACGACCCTGGCCCCGCGACGCGCCAGCTCCAGCGCATAGGTTTTCCCGAGGCCGCCACCGGCTCCCGTAACAATGGCGACCCGATTATCAAAAGTGATGTCAGACATGCGACTGAGGCTCCGTTTTCGGCAACCCCAATAGCCTAGCGGTCGCGTGTTAACCGCGGTTTACATCGGTCGGCCCGATCCCATCCCGGAGTACGACTGGTTGACCGGTACTTCAGAGGAACCGGATGGTCAATGGATATCGATACCCGACACCTTCTCCGGCCCGGACTCCGGCAATAATCGCAAATACAATGTCTGCGATGATCACGAGCGGGAACAGGACCACCCCAACCAGGACCAGGATGAGGAGCGCCGAGATCACCATGTAGATAAACATGGTGATCTGAAAGTTGAGTGATTCCTTGGCCTGTCCGGCGATAACCGGCGACTCATCTTTCTTCAAAAACCAGATAACCGCCGGCCCGATGAATCCCGGGATCGCAACCAACACCGACAGTGTCGAGAAGTGGGCCCACATTGACCAATCTCGTTCTTCTTTGGTCATACCCGAAAACGGTGCATTGGCAGATTCATTGATGTCCATCCCAAGAATGTACACGCGATCCATCGATTTCGTGTATGAACCGCAGACACCAGGATCTTGACATAAGCTGTCCCCTCACGATTAGGAGGAGGGAGCACGTTGGCCCATTTCAAACGGAAGAGCGACAAGATCGCCCACATCAAGTCGATCCCGCTATTCGCCAAACTCTCACAAAAGGAATTGGCAGAGGTCTCCCGGCACTGCGACGAGATAACCGTCGCCTCCAATCAAGTACTAGCCAACGAGGAATCCCCGGGCGAGGAGTGCTTCATCATTGTCTCGGGTGAGATCACGATTCGGCGCAACCGCCGCAAACTTGCCGTCAAAGGAGCCGGAGAGATTGTGGGTGAAATGGCCCTTCTCGACGAACTCCCCCGGTCGGCCACGCTGGTCACCAGCCAGGACTCCAACCTACTGGTCTTCAGCCGCCGGGACTTTCGACTGATCATGAACGAGCTACCGAGCGTCTCACGCAAGCTCCTCGAAACCCTTTCGGAAAGGCTGCGGGAAACAGACAAGAGTTGGTTGGGCTAACGAACCGGGAGTTGTTCCGGCTGTATTGAAAAGAGGGACCTCAGCGGGTCCCTCTTTTCAATAACACGCTCTGGCCGAAGCCAGGCCGAGCCCTACTTCTTGCGGTAGATATCGGCCAGCACGTGGCTGTACTTGTCGTGGACGACGTTGCGCTTGACCTTGAGCGTCGGGGTTATCTCGCCGCCCTCGATCGTGAAGTCGGCAGGCAGAATCCGGAACTCTTTGATTGCCTCTGCCTTGGATACGGCATTGTTGGCCTCCTGGATGGCTGCCTGAATCTCTTCTCGGAGATGTACATCGTCGACGAGCTCATGGATCTCGCCTTGTTTGTCGTGCTGACCCTTCCACCGAACGAACTCATCGGGATCGATCGTCACCATGACCGCGATGAATGGCTGGGCATCGCCGACCACCACACACTGGCTAACAAGGGGATGAGCACGTAACCGGTCCTCAAGGACCGCCGGCGCGACATTCTTGCCC
>CAJQPD010000069.1 GCA_905480085.1 uncultured Acidimicrobiia bacterium | reverse complement strand
GGGTATCTGTTGCCGTGGGACCAGCTGGCACTTTGGGCGGTTACGGTCGGTACCAACATGGCTGGATTCGTGCCCGTGTTCGGCGGTCAGGTCAAGTTCCTCCTGCTGGGGTCGGTGGAGGTAACCGCTGACACCATTCTGCGTTGGTATGTGCTGCATGTTCTCTTTTTCCCATTCATTATCGTCATCTTCATGGCCGTGCATTTCTGGCGGGTCCGCAAAGATGGTGGGATTTCCGGTCCGTTGTAGGGAGTGATGAGTGTCTGACATTCCAGAACATCTGCTCCGGCGATCGGCCGAAGCCAAAGCCAAAGCACTCGGCATTCCGGTCGAGCAGGTTCTCGCCGAAATGACGGGGGAAGCCACTCCGACCCCCATGGACATGGGCGAACAGCCGAAGGTCGAAACGGTGGTGGCCGCCCAACCGGCTGCCCCGGCCGCCGACCCGGCTGTGGAGCCAACCGTCGAGCCGGAGGCCCCTGCGGAGGCCCCTGCGGAGGCTCCTGCGGAAAGGCCCCAGGCGCAGGTAGTAGCTGCATCATCTTCTGATGCCGGCGCATCCGAAGATATTGACTATGACGCGGCGGCTGCCAAAGCCGGTATGCCTGCGTCGCTATTGAAGCGGTCGGTCGAAGCCAAGGCCAAGGCAAGCGGTGCCTCACCAGCCAGCGTTCTGGCCGAAATGTTGGGCGAGGAGACTCCGGCAGCACCAGCGGCGGCTGCCGCAGCCCCGGATGCCGCCGAGCCCGCACCGGTTGCGGAGGTTATCGAGGCGGTCGCCGAAGTTGTCGAGATTCCGATCGCCGAGCCGGCCGCAGCAGCCAGTGTGGCTGTCGAACCGCCGGCGGCGAGTCGTTCCGGCGGAGCCACCGCGGTTGCCGCTCGCCCGCTCGCTCAACCGGAGGCCGTGCCGCAAGGAGTTCGTACCCAGCGTCTGCTCACGGTTGTCAAGGCGAACGCCATCCAACAGGTTAAATCAGAGCCGACCGACAAGGTCAGCACGTGGCCGCATCTCATGATCATGGAGTTTGCAGCACTCCTGGCGGTGACCGCAGTCCTCATTGTGTTGTCGGTGATTTTGCAGGCACCGCTGCTCGAATCTGCCAACTTCAATGCGACCCCGAACCCGTCGAAGGCGCCGTGGTACTTCCTCGGCCTCCAGGAATTGTTGTCGTATTTCGATCCGCAGATCGCCGGTGTGACGGTTCCGACCATCATTGGCCTCGTCGGGTTCATGGCGATCCCTTACGTGGACCGGAATCCCTCGACCAAGCCATCTGACCGCAAGTTCGCCATCTTCATGTACACGTTCTTCATGATGGGTGCCGCCACTCTCACCATCTTCGGGGTCTTGTTCCGGGGGCCCGGATTCAACTTCACCTATCCGTGGGCAGATGGCATATTCTTCGACGACTTGAAAGACTGGGTGAGTTTCGAATGACCGCGCCCCAGATTCTTACCATATTGGGCTCGATCCTGTTTGTCCTTGGCGGTCTGGCAACGTTCGTCATCGCCTATCGCCGGGGGCCGAGTTCATGGGAAGAACAGTTGGATAAGGATGCCCGCAAGGCAGACCGTAGCCGGATCCCGTCCGCGTTCACACGGTCCAAGGCGGCGGAACTCCCCGAACCAACAGTCGAATCCCCGGCGGCTTCGGTGGCGGTGGCGGTGGCGGTCGCTGAGGAACCCGTCGAGAAGATCCACCGGGTGGTCGAGCTATCGGCTTCCGAGCAGGGTGTCAACCGACGGCAATTCTTCAACCGGGCACTGGCTGCCTCGTTCTTCGGGACCCTTGGTACCTTTGGCGTCGCCTCGCTGGCGTTTAGCTGGCCGAAAGTGAGTGGCGGATTCGGATCAGATGTCAGTGCCGGACCGGTTCAAGCCATCAAGGATGCCATTGCCCAACCGGATGGCACCATCACTCCATTTTATCTCCCGGCCGCCAAGGCGTGGATCGTGCCGGTGTCAGATTCCGTACTCCCCAATTCTCAATTCGCCGAAGATCTAACCGTCGCCGACGGGTTGAGCGCTCTCTGGCAGAAGTGCGTGCACCTCGGTTGTGCGGTGCCATGGTGTCAGAGTTCGCAGGGATTCGAATGTCCCTGCCATGGCTCGAAGTACAACCAGATCGGTGAGTACGAAGATGGCCCCGCACCCCGTAACCTTGATCGGTTCGTCGTGGAGGTGGACTCCAAAGGCGAGTTCATCATCAAAACCGGTTCGGTCATTCCGACTGAACGGGCTCCAGCCAAGAGTGTCAAATACCCACAGGGTGTTTTCTGTACCGCGGCGGCCGCCGAATGAGCGGGATGGTCATTGTTGTTGCCGCGCTTGTTGCGATCGGGTGGCTGGCGTTCCTCGTGGCCAACGGCTTACGGGGTCGAAGCCAGGATGCCGTGGCTCCCAACCTGTCGCTTTACAAGACCGATGATGAGCTTGAGAACCGTCGGCTCGATCGCGTCCTCGGAGTAGCGGTCATTCTCTCTGCCTTTCTGGCGGTTTCGTTGCCGGTGTATTACCTCGGCGAACGCAACCGCCAGGAGTCGTTTGTGGTTGAATTTGATGACGTTGCCGTTCACCGCGGCAGTCTTCACGTTACTGAGTTCAAGTGTGCCAGCTGCCATGGCGAGGGCCTGGTTGGTGGGGTCGCGACATATGTGGACGCCCGGTCCGGGGTTACCGTCAGTTGGGCTGCCCCATCGCTGAACGACATCTATTATCGGTATGACCGAGACGAGGTGAAATTCTGGCTGACGTACGGTAGGGCGGGTAGCCCGATGCCGGCCTGGGGTCTGGCCGGTAATGGGCCGATGAACGATGCCCAACTCGAAGAGGTTCTTGATTACCTGAAATCCATCCAGGTCAGCCAGACCGACGCCGTCGCCAGGGCTGACTCGCTGATCACGGCTGCGATCAGCGGTTTGGATACCGCCGACGCCACGGTAACCGGCTCCATTGCCAAGCAGGAAGAACTGTTGACGTTCTACGGGAATGCCGTGGCAAATCATGAGGTCGTCAAGATGTGGACGGAACTGGCCGAAAAGGTTTTGGAACCGCCCGACGAACGAGTTGACCTCAACAAGAACGGCTTCGACGATCTTGCTGAGTGGGAGGCGTCGTACAAGATCGATACCGATGAAGACGGGTTGGCCGATCGGGCAGAAGAGGAACTCACCTCAATTCTTCTCGGCGCCCAAAACAGTGGATACGCCCCGTTCGCTTCGCTAGCTGTGAGTTTTGATCCCCGAAATCCCGACTCGACCGGTCTTGAAGGTGACCGCGAACTGGCACTTTCGAAGCTTGGTGAGATGAAACAGCAGCTTGTCACCCTCGGGGTGGCGGTCGACAACCTTGATCGTCTCACGGCCAACGCCGAAGCCGGACTGGCGTTTCTCCAGGCCGCCTCCGATAGTCAGTTCTACACCTTTGATCTCCAGGCTGTAGCGGACTCAACGTTTGGTGGAGATGTCGCCAAGGCCACCAGAGCGGTGGGTATCTACCAGGGTCTCTGCGCACGCTGTCATACCTCGGGCTATTCGGAGGGTCCGGCCTTCGCTCAGGAGGCAGGGGCGGGTGCGCTCGGGCCTGCGTTGTGGAATGGCCGTCCCAATGTTCAGTTCCTCACCGCCGACGATATGAAGAAGTTCCTTTCTGAGGGATCGAAACTTGGCGTCGGCTACGGCGTCAACGGGATCGGTCGGGGGTATATGCCGGGCTTTGGAACCGTCCTTTCCGAAACCGACCTCGACCTGGTGATTCAGTATCTACGCGGCGAAGTGTTGAGGTAACCGTATGCGACTGCTCATTCGCGAAATCCTGTCAGCCAACCTGCTGTTCACCGGAGTGCTGCTGACCCTCGTTTCGATGTTGATCTTCTACGGTTCCGGGTACCTACTGAACGCCACCAACCTGGGAAGACGTCTCGGATTCCTGGTGACCGGGGCCAGCATCTTTGGCTGGACGACGATCAACTCGTTCCTCTTCATCCTGTATGCGCCGCGCGGGCCACGGCAAGTGAGCATCGAGGGTTTGAATGGGTTTCAAATCCGCATCGTGCCGATCACGTTTTTCTTGGCGTCGGTGATCCTGTTCGCCATGTTCCTGATCGCACTCAATCGATACGAATCCGAACAGAACCGCCAGATCGAAACCTAGGCCTGGTGGGCGGCCTGGTAGTAGCTGAGAATCTGTAGTTCGGTAGCCAGATCGACCTGACGACAATTGATTTCGTTCGGTACCTTCAGCAGTGAAGGGGCGAAATTGAGGATCGACTGAATTCCGGCTTCGATCAAGAGGTCGGCGACACCCTGGGCGGCAGCTGCCGGAGTCGTGAGGATCGCCATCGAAACGTCGTGTTCTTTGATGTCCAACTTGAGGTCATCCATCGACTTGACGTAGTGGCCGTCTACCTGGTGGCCGCGTTTGGCGGGGTCGGCATCATAGAGTCCGACGACGTTGAATCCTGATGCATCAAAGCCCCGGTAATTGGCAAGGGCAGAGCCGAGGTTTCCGATCCCGACAATGACGACGGACCATTTTTCGATGAGGCCGAGTGCCCTGCGCAACTGGTCGCACAGTTCCAGTCGGTTGTATCCGACGCCGCGCACCCCGTGTGATCCGAGGTATGAAAGATCCTTGCGAACGTTCGCCGAGTTCACACCCGCGGTGTTGGCCAACTCTTCTGAGGAAACCGTCGACTCGACGTCTCCCATCGCCTGGAGACATTGGAGGTACAACGGAAGTCGCTCAACCGTTGCTTTGGGCATCGTGATTCGTTTCACAAGCGAATCTTAGTAGTGCTTTGCTGGTACTCGGCAATCCAATGGGTCTCCACCGACGGGTGCGAATGGGTCGGTTCCCGGACGACGCGGTCGCGCGTCGGGGCCGAAAGACCTTGGTCTTAGTGTCATTGGCAGCTTCACGGGCCGCATTTTTTCGATAGGTTGGTGGCAGTCTCAATTTCGGAGGTCATTGGTGGATGTATACGCCCCCGACCGGATCCGCAACGTCGCGCTGATCGGTCACATCGGATCAGGTAAGACGACTCTGGTTGAAGCACTGCTCTATCGGGCAGGGGTCATCCCCCGGCTTGGCCGGATCGAAGATGGCACCACTGTCTCCGACTTCAGTGATGAAGAACAATCTCACCGCATGTCGATCAATTTGGCGGTGGCCCCCATTGAATGGAAGGGTCACAAGATCAACCTGGTCGACACACCGGGTATGGCCGATTTCGAGGGCGACGTCCTCTCCGCCATGTCGGCGGTTGATCTGGCGGTCTTCGTTGTGAGCGCCACGGACGGCCTTGAACCGAGCACCGAGCACTACTGGATGGCAGCCGACGAACTCGGGCTGCCGCGCATGATCTTCATCAACAAACTCGACCGTGATAATGCCAACTTCGAGCGAACCATCGATGAGCTGCGATCCAAGCTGGGGGCCGGCGTTGGTCCAATCGAATTGCCCATCGGAGAGGGTCCATCCTTCCACGGTGTAGCCGATCTATTTCGCGATAAGGCATACATTTACGACAGTGGTTCGGCGACTGAAGTCGAGATGCCAGAAGACATGGCTCAGCACGAGCATGAAGTTCACGATCAGCTCGTCGAGGGCATTGTGGTCGCCGATGACGATCTCGTGGCCGACTATCTCGATGGCAAGGTTCCTTCAGTGGCCGTTCTCGAAGAGACCATGAAACAAGGGGTCATCGAAGCTTCGGTGTTCCCTGTCGTGTGTGGTTCGGCAACCGGACCGGTGGGAGTGGATCGGTTGGCAGACTTCATCTGCGAGGTCGGTCCCTCTCCGGTTGACCGCCCGGTGGTCCTCACGGCGGGAGACCGTGAGGTAAGTGTGGTCGCCGACTCCAATGGGGAGCCGCTCGTCGTAGTTTTCAAGACGGCCTTCGACCGGTACATCGGAGCCATTTCGCTGTTCCGGGTCGTGTCCGGAACTATCAAACGTGACGATCACTTGTACAACCATCGGACCGGCACTGACGAACGGTTCCATACGCTGTTCGGGCTGCGCGGCAAGGACCAGATCGATTTGATGACGCTTGGCGCCGGTGACATCGGGGCGATCGCCAAATTGGCGGACACCGAAACCGGTGACACCTTGTCGAAGCGTTCCCAACCGGTCGGGTTGCCCGACCGGCGAAAAGCAATTCCTACGCTTTCGACTGCTTTGGTTCCTGTCAGCAAATCCGATGAAACAAAGATGGCCGAGGCTCTCCAGCGGCTTCACGCCGAAGATCCCACGTTGATTGTCGAGCAGAATCCGATCACCCATCAGACGTTGCTTCACGGGATGGGAGAGATGCACCTAACGATCGCCCTCGAAAGGATGGCGTCGAAGTTCGGGGTTGCCGTGACCGAAGAACCGGTCAAGGTTCCATATCGGGAAACGATTTCCCATTCTGCCCAGGTTGAAGGCAAGCATAAGAAGCAGAGCGGAGGTCACGGCCAGTACGGCGTATGCACGGTTCTCTTCGAGCCGCTCCCGGAAGGCTCCGGGTTCGAGTTTGTCGATGCCACCAAAGGTGGATCAATTCCCAAGCAGTATCTGCCCGCTGTTGAGAAAGGAATCCGTCAAGCGATGGAAGCCGGTGGCAAGCACGGGTTCCCCGTGACCGATCTGAAAGCGACGTGTCTTGACGGCAAGTATCACTCGGTTGATTCATCCGAACTGGCTTTTTCCATGGCAGGCAGAGCGGCCTTCAACGAAGCGCTGTCGCAGGCAGGGCCGGTCATTTTGGAGCCACTCTCCGAGGTGTCGATCATCGCGCCTTCGGAATTCCAGGGGGACATCATGGGTGACATGACTTCTCGCCGGGGACGGGTACTGGGAACCAACTCGGGGTCGGCCGGCAACCAGATCGTCACTGCCCTGGTTCCGACGGCTGAGGTCCTGCGGTATTCGATCGATCTGCGGTCCATGACCGGTGGGCGGGGTCGCCACACCGCTCAGCCGGCGAACTACCAGGAGCTGCCCGCCAGCGTGGCGAGTCGAATGGTCGACGCCTGACCGGAGACTTCGCTGATCTCGAAGAGAGACTAGACCTCTTCGAATCGGGCCTGGAAGAACCGAAGATCCTCGGGTTCGTACGTAAAACGCAGCCCACCGATGGCGG
>CAJQPD010000068.1 GCA_905480085.1 uncultured Acidimicrobiia bacterium | reverse complement strand
GTTAAAATGGCCTTCAAGCCAGAAGTGATCGAGGTGGCCGGTCGTGGTGAGCTGCAGTTGGCCGTACTCATCGAGTCGATGCGGCGCGAAGGTTTCGAACTTCAGGTCAGTCGTCCCGAGGTTGTCATCCGTGAGATCGATGGGAAACGTCAAGAGCCCGTCGAAGAGGCCGTGATCGACGTTCCAGACGAGTACATCGGTACCGTGACACAGGCGTTGGCGCCCCGCAAAGGTCAAGTTTTGGATATGGCCCCTGGCGATACCGGCAGAACGATCATCACTGCCACGGCACCCGCCCGGGGGTTGTTGGGTTTTCGCTCGTTGATGATGACGGCGACCCGTGGAACGGCGATGGTTCACCAGCGCCACGTCGGATGGATGCCACTCGTTGGTGAACTTCCGCACCGTCAGGGCGGGGCCATGATTTCAGATCGATCTGGCGAGACAACGGGTTTCGCTCTTGACAATCTTCAAAAGCGCGGAGCCCTCTTCCTCGGTCCCGGCGCCCCGGTGTATGAGGGAATGATCATCGGAGAGTCTTCTCGACCCCAGGATCTTCCGGCTAATCCGGCCAAGCCGAAGCAGCTAACCAACATCCGTTCGGCGGCAGCCGACGACGCCATCAAGTTGACGCCGCACAAGATTCTCAGCCTCGAATTGGCGATCGAATGGATCGGTGACGATGAACTCGTCGAGGTCACGCCGAAGTCGATACGCGTTCGAAAGCGCCATCGAACCGAATCGGACCGGAAACAAGCGGCCAAAAAGGCTGATCTCTAGTTTCGATACCCGACAATCAGTCGGGCGGTTGGAAGTGGTGGTAGCTGGAGCGGGCGCTGATGGTGATCGCGACCGGGGCCCGTCTTAGTTGTTTGGTCGCATTCAGCCCCGCAAACCCGGCACCGACGATGACGACCCGTTGCGTCAACCAAGCCACCGGAGTCGGACCCAGGCCCGCTCATGACAAGCCGGACAGATGATCCAACGATTGTATTTTTTGGCAGGAATCCAGGCTGAGAACCAGCTGATGCGGGCTACGACGTCGAGAAGATCTGAAGACGTGGTCGCTCCGCACCGGGAGCATTCGATGCGGATGCCGCGTGGATCGGCGCCTGAGAACAGGGCATCCTTCCCTGGGGCCCGGTGATGTTCGTCCATAGATGGCGCTTCGAACAAGGCCCGCTTGCCGGTGTTCACAATCGGCCAAGAATCGTCTGGACGAGCTGCCGGTAGGCAACGGCGGGTTTCGAATTCGGCGCGTACGTCAAGACTGATCGGCCAAAGCCAGGTGCTTCCGCTACCCGGACCGACTTGGGAATCGGAGGGTCGAGAACCTCAAGTTTGTGTTCCGTGCTAATTTCGTCCACGACCTGGTGCGACAAATTGGTGCGGCCGTCGAACATCGTGGCGATTCCCCCCAACACCTTCAGGTTGTCGTTCGTGTAGCTCCGCACGTCTTCGATGGTTTCAAGGAGTTGACCGACGCCTCTTTGCGAGAGTGTTTCGGCCTGGAAGGGGACCAGCACGTATTCGGCTGCGGTTAAGCCGTTGATGGTGAGGATGCCAAGTGACGGTCCACAGTCGATCAGGATGTTGTCGTAGTCCGACTCGATCTTCCTGAGAGCCTTGGCAAGAGCGAACTCTCGGCCGGTCTTGGTCATGAGATGAATCTCAGCTCCCGCCAGATCGATAGCTGAGGGAGCGAGGTTGAACAGCCCAGCGTCAACGATCACCTCGGCGAGGTTGGTGCGTTTCACGAGAACTTCATTGATCGATTCGGGAAGCGCTTCGGGGTCGATTCCACATGCGTACGTGAGGCTGGCTTGAGGGTCGAGATCAATCGCCAGGATCGATTGGCCAAGTTGTGCCATGCCTTCGGCGAGCGCATGGACTGTGGTGGTCTTGGCCACTCCACCTTTCTGGTTCGCCAATGCGATGATCGCCATGCTCAAGATCCTAGGCGACAGCCGGATGGTCCACTCCGTACCTAGAGTTGATGGAGGCCATCGAGCAGCAGATCCTCGCCGCCTATACATCGGAGCCAGATGGAACAACCCTGTATCCGTTCAGACGGCTGTTCGTCTGCGGTGCCGCCCGTACTTGAAGTGGCATACTTCACCAATGATCTCTCGTTTCCCCGTACCTGACCTGGAATCATTGCCTGATGATCTGCGCGATCGAATCGTGGAGGTTGCCGACAAAACCGGATTCATCCCCAACGTCTTTTTGGCTCTCGCTCATCGTCCTGAAGAGGCACGCGCCTTCTTTGCTTATCACGACGCCCTCATGGATAAGGCTTCGCCGGCCCTTTCGAAAGCGGATCGCGAACTGATCGTGGTGGTCACTAGCTCAGCGAACGGTTGTCTTTATTGCGTCGTCGCCCATGGGGCGGTGTTGCGGATCCGATCGAAGAACCCGCTTCTGGCCGATCAGGTAGCCACGGATTGGCGCAAGGCAGACCTGGATGATCGTCAGCGGGCCATCTGTGACATCGCGGTCCGTTTCGCCCGGACGCCGGAGTCGGTCACCGCATCAGATTGGGAAGGGCTGAAAGTTCACGGTCTCGATGACGACGACATCTGGGATGTAGGGGCGATCGTCGGTCTGTTTGGCCTGTCGAACCGAATGGCGCACCTGACCAACATGCAGCCGAATGAAGAGTTCTACACGATGGGCCGGTAGGCACCCTGCGGACGAGCGGACGCGAGTGTAGGGCGGCCGGGTTTGGCCGCTGTTTGAGCTTTGTTCGTTTGGTTTTGGTTGTGGTTGTTGGGGGGCTAGTCCCGTTTCCCGTCACCGTCCGGTGATGAGTTGCCCCGCAGTCGAGTTGCTGGTTGGGAGGACTGTCTGATCGGCCGGTGGATCGGTGCGGGTTAGGGGGTTGTCGGTTTAGTGGGGTGGGGCACGGTCGGGGCGTTGGAGTCGGAGTCGGTTTCGGGGTGATTCGGGGTTGATGGTGAACCCTCGTTGGTGGATGACCACGTGATGGTGGAACCAACATAAGGTGACCAGGTTGTTGG
>CAJQPD010000067.1 GCA_905480085.1 uncultured Acidimicrobiia bacterium | reverse complement strand
TTGCCACGCCCAAACGGGTGGGCCGGGGTAGGTGCCACCTTGGCCCGACCCATTCCCCACAGCAGCAGCGCCTGATTTCCGACATCGGCCACCGAGTGATAGCCCTCAGACAACATTGCTGCGCTGCCGGTCATGATCGCGGCGGTGATCTTGGCTACCGCAATGAGGCCGTTCCCAGCGAGAGCGGCGACGACCGTCATCTTCGAACCTTCTGATGCCATCGCTAGATCTCCAATTCCCGGGTCTCATCATGCCGGACCTCGCCACTTACTCTGGTTCGATCGGGGACCCAATTCAAGATAATCTCCGAAGGCATCCCCACTTCGGCACCCTGGGAGATGAGCAATGAACCGGTGGTGGCGCCCTGTCGCCGCCGCACGGCCGCCAAGGCTACCGCCGCAGAACCGGTCGCCGGATCCTCGAAGACTCCGTGTCCCGGAGCGAAAAAGCGCAACCGGACCCCCTCGTCGCTTTTCGCCCAGAGCGTCAACATCTCACCG
Organism: uncultured Acidimicrobiia bacterium; assembly: GCA_905480085.1. Lineage (GTDB taxonomy): Bacteria > Actinomycetota > Acidimicrobiia > Spongiisociales > JAENVV01 > JAENVV01. Next base: position 11,784 of record CAJQPD010000067.1, on the reverse strand, counting down.
TACGGATGGGCCGCCAGAACCGATTCGACCGGCCGATAGGCTGAGATTGCTTCGGCGGAACGCATCTCGACCACCGTGTACGGGAGTGGCATCGCCACGGAAAAGGCACTGACGACGCCGGGCAACCCGAGGCCGTCGAGGCGGTCTTCTGTCAACTCGGTGGCTGGCTGGCGACCGGGAGCACCAATGGTGGCGTTGGCGGCACCTGGATCGACGTCAATGGCTCCTATCTCGCACGTGACCCGGGATGGCGAATGTGAGGAGAGGTGGTGAATCAGCCAGGCCGCCCCCACGAGAGGATGCCCCGCAAAGGGCAACTCGGAAGTCGGGGTGAAGATCCGACAATGGGGCAGGTCGCCCGAAGTGTCAACGAAGACGGTCTCGGAGAAGGCGAGCCCGGCGGCGATCGACTGCATCATCGCCGTATCCAACCCCGTCAAGTCGAGGATCGCCCCGAGATGGTTACCGCCCTCGTCGCCCCGGGTGAAAACCCGCAGGACGTAACACTGTCGCAAAAGTAACCTCCGGTCCCGAACACGATACTCTGGCTAACACATGGATATCCTCGGAATTGACTCGCTATTCGCAGAACTCACTGTCGGCCTCGGGTTGGCCATGGCAGGCGGCAACGCATGGGCCGTTATTCAGAACGCACGCGGGCGGGGTCCGGACGGTGCGACAGCCACCTACCGGGCCGGGCGAGCTTGGTTCTTCGTCGTCGTCGGTACGATCATGACCATTTGGGGGATCCTCTCGCTTATCCAGACGTAGCCGCCAAGCGCCCCGCGACGGCGACTATCCTTGACGACACAAATGCGGGTGTAGTTCAGTGGCAGAACACGAGCTTCCCAAGCTCGATACGCGGGTTCGATTCCCGTCACCCGCTCTGAGTAATCCGGTCGACCACCCGCCGGGTTCGGTCTCAAGCCGCCGTCCGGTATTCACAGCATCGCCGCCTGAGCCGCCTGAGCCGGAGGCCTCGACCACCGGTTCCGATACCCTTACTGCGGTCAACCAGGGCTTCAAATCGATTGCATAGAACCGGGTCCCGCAATTGCATAAACCGAGGGATGTCACCGGATTCCGACTAAAGTGCCGGTGCTTAGCGAGGGACCCGACGCCGTGAAGCCGGCCAACCTGCGCCAGGTTCTCCAGCGAGTCTGCACGCAGTGCGCCCACGACCTGCAAGAAGCCGAGTACGAGATCCGGATAGAAGGCACCTACCCGACCGTAGCGGTTGATGAGGTGGCCATCGAACAGTTGTTTCAGAACCTGGTGAGTAATGCCGTGAAGTTCCGTCGCCGTGACGTTCCCGGCGTACTCACAGTGACCTCACGAGTCGCGCCAGATCACCGCGGCGACCACGTAATCGTCTTTTCGGACAACGGGGTTGGCTTTCCCGAGAAGGACTCCGAGCAAGTATTCGAAATGCTGTACCGGGCCCATAACAAGTCTGAATTTGAGGGCAACGACATCGGGTTGGCGATCTGTCGTCGTGTCTGTCGTTCCCACGGGTGGACCATCACCGCTCAAAGCCCCGACGAGTATGGTGCTGCATTCAAAATTGTCATTCCGAAATCCGCCCTCGACGACTGACACCGAAGATAAGGACGACATGATCACCAAGCCGACTTCAGCCAACTACTATCTCGACTCGTGATCTTTTCTGACCGAACCATCAAAGAAGCCATCGCAGACGGACGGGTCTCGATCGAACCGTACGACGAGTCAATGGTCCAACCTTCGAGCATCGATCTTCGGGTTGATCGCTACTTCCGGGTGTTCCAGAACCACAAGTATCCGCATATCGACCCCCGTAGCCGCCAGGAAGACCTCACAACAATCGTCGAGGTCGCCGGCGACGAACCGTTTGTGCTGCATCCCGGCGAGTTCGTGCTCGGCTCGACCCTGGAGCGGGTCCGCCTCGGCGATGATGTGGTCGCCCGCTTGGAGGGCAAGTCATCATTGGGTCGCCTCGGCCTGCTTATTCATTCCACGGCGGGCTTCGTTGACCCCGGGTTCGACGGCTATCTGACCCTGGAACTCTCCAACGTAGCCAACCTGCCCATTGCGATTTACCCCGAAATGAAAATCGGACAGATCAGCTTCTACCAAATGACGACTCCCGCAGACCACCCGTACGGGTCCACGGAACTCGGTTCGAAGTACCAGGGGCAACGGGGACCAACCCCGTCTCGCATTCACAGAGACTACAAATAACTGCAACGGTTCACGGGTCGCCGGGGTTCTTAACAACGAACCATCATGGACGACCACCTGACGACATCTCTCGCTCTCGACGTTGACCATGCCTTCCCGGACTTTGTCGAAGCCACCCAACACCGCCTGTATGGAGGGCTTCGAATGTTGGTGGGAGACGACGCCGAAGACGTCGCGCAAGAGACCTACCTACGGGCGTATCGGTCCTTGCAGCAATATCCGCCAGCGAGAATCAGACAACTAGAACTCCGGCCCTGGCTCTGGACGATTGCCCTCAACGCAACCCGGAACCGTCGACGCACGAAGGCTCGGCGACCACTCGTACTGGTAGATCAACTTCCCGACACACCCGAACCCCGGGCGGAACCCATCGATGAGGCGCTGGTAGCTGCAATCCGGAGTCTGCCCCACGCTCAGGGTGCCGCGGTAGTGCTTCACTACGTCCTCGGTCACACCTACGCCGAGGTGGCGCTGATTCTCGACCGACCCGAAGGCACCGTGAAATCGGACGCCTCGCGGGCTCTCGCGACGCTACGAACGAAAGGCCTCGAAGCATGAAATTGTCGGAATTTGAATTCCAGGCTCCCCCCGGACTGAAGGAGCAAACCCTCATCGACGCCGGGCTGATTGACGGGTTCGTCTCTCTGGCCTCGCCCGTGGGGATGTTGAATGTGGCCTTCAACATCAGGGGCGTCTCGGCGGTAGCGCCGTCCGAGGCCGAATTCGTGGCCGGATTCGAGCAACGTTTCGGACGCCGGGTCGTCGCCGTGGACCGATTGCCGAACCAACTGGAGGTGGGGGTCGAGCGAACCCTGGAAACCGGACGTCTTGCCAAGCTGCCGGTTGATTGGCGCGGCCAGACCGACTTTCAGCGGACGGTCCTCGAAGCGGCCGCTTCCATTCCGACCGGCGAAGTTCGCCCGTATGGTTGGATCGCCGCCCGGATCGGACGGCCGACCGCTGTGCGGGCCGTCGGATCGGCGCTCGGCCAAAACCCGGTTCCTGTGGTCGTGGCATGTCACCGGGTGGTCAGAACGGACGGGAATCTTGGCGAATACCGTTTCGGTGCGACGATGAAAGCCGAGCTCCTCAAGGCTGAGGGCCTCGACCTGCGACCGAACCCCGGCGTCCTGGTTGCAAACCGGAAAACCGGAGTCGTCTGCTATCCATCCTGTCGGGTCGCTCGACGTATTGCCCCGAAGCACCAACACTGGCTTGGCTCCTCTCGTCAGGCACTCGCCGCCCAATACAAACCGTGCGAGCGATGCCAACCCCTTTTCGGCGGCTAGACAACCGGTTGGCCGGCGACCCTGCTCAGGCCGACTCGCCCTCATATACGATTTCGCCAGCAATCATCGTGATATCCACACCAACGTCTCGGGGGCGCTCGAGAGCGAACGGATCGGCATTCAAGACAACCAGATCGGCCTGTTTCCCCCGCTCGATCGAACCGGAAACCACATCGCGGTGATTCACATAGGCCGATCCGGCGGTAAATGCCATCAGCGCATCCGCCAGCCCGATCCGCTGATCTGACAAGAAGACCTCGTGGACCCCCCTGGCCGGATCATTTCGATGCACGGCTACGTCGATCTGGGCCATGACGTCAGGGGTGGAAACCGACCAGTCGCTTCCCATCGCCATCGTCGTTCCCGCCGCCAATAATGACTTCCACGGATATTGGTGGCGCGTGCGGTCAGGTCCGACAAAGGGAATTGTCAGATCAGACATGGATCTATCAAGGACGGCCCAGAGCGGCTGGGCGTTGGCGGTGGCGCCGAGCTGACGGAATCGGGGGATGTCTAGCGGGTTTACAAACTGAAGATGAGCGAGGTGGGGTCGGGTGTCGGTCCATCCGTTCACTCGCCTGGCGGCCTCAATGGCGTCCAGAGCATGACGAACCGCTCGATCACCAAGCGCGTGGAAATGGCACTGCAAGCCCGCCGCGTCAATGCGCGTCACGATCTCAGCCAGGTCGTCGGTGGCAATGAAGTCGAGTCCGGTGTTGCCCGTCTCGATTCCCGCTTGGTCGAGGTACGGCTCAAGAAGGGCGGCCGTGTGGTTCTCGCAGACGCCATCGAGCATAAGCTTGATCGTGCGCGGGTCATAGCCGCCGACGCCCTCGCGACTGGCCTCGACCAACTCATCGAGTTGGTCTATTTCTCGGCTCCGATCCCACCATAGTGCGCCGCGCACAGTCGCCTTAAGGTCTCCCGAGATGGCAAGTTCCCGGTAGATCCCATGAAGTGACTCGGTGACCCACGCATCTTGCCAGGTCGTGATCCCCAGCGAGAGCAGGTAACGCTGACCTTCCAGGAGGGCCGCTCGTAACACGGTCGCATCCGGCTGCGGCGTGGCGCGTTCCATCAGGCGCATGGCCCCCTCGTGGAGGGTGCCTTGTGGTGAACCGTCTGGCAGCCGTTCAATACGACCATCGTTGGGGTCGGCGGTCGCCGCTGTGATACCGGCCAGACGCAGCGCAGTGGAATTCGCCCAACCGGAATGGCCGTCGGCTCCACCGAGGTAGACGGGTTGGTCGGTTACGGCATCGAGCAGGGCTGCCGGCGGATTGCCGCCTTCGAACCAGTGGTATTTCCACCCCCCACCGAGCACCCATTCCGTGTCGGTACTCCTGACGTAATCCGCAACGACCGTCAATGCGGTTTCCGGGTCGCTGAGGTGCTCCAGGTTGCATCGCATTCGGGCCAAACCGCCCATCATCGGATGAACATGGGCATCCTGAAAGCCAGCGATAAGAAATCGGCCGGCTAGATCGACGTCGACCGCACCTGCGCCGATCTCCTCACGAACAGCCGCTTCTGAACCGACCGCGGCGATTTTCCCGTCGCGCACGCCGACCGCCTGGGACCAACTGCGGGCAGAATCGCCTAAAAAGACCTGTCCGTTTCCGAATACATACTTCACACGTAATCGGGGTTGGACCACACGATCAACGCAGCCCACCCGTCGATATCGGGGTCATCGATGTAGTCAGCCAGAACCCCTCTGACCTCAAACCCGTTCTCCAGTTGAAAGCTCAGGGTACGGTCGTACAATTCCCCGGCTGCGACCTTATCCACATAATCGGCCGCCGACATAACTGCCTTGTGGTCGGCGAACCCGTGAATATAGCCTCCGGCAATAATCCCCCGACGATTCCGCTCACGCACCAGTTCCTTGCGAAGCTCGTAGAGCCTCTTGCCGATGCCTCGCCGTCGATACTCCGGGTCCACGACGATATCGGTGCCGTAATACCAGGCGCCGTCCGGTTTGTGATTGCCACACTGATGTTCGCCGGTGATCTCGGCAATCGTGTGTTGCGGGTGATCAAAGTCGAAGTCGACCAGAATCCCACCGGCTTGGCCAACGACGCGTTCGCCGTCGAGGCAGACGAAAAAGCCCTCGGGGAAGGTCCGTGCGTAGGCAGCCAGATCATCCGCGTTCAACAGATCATCCGGGTCGGCTTGAGGAAACGCCGCCAACTCAAGGGAGGCACATTGGCTCACCCATCGATCGCTTAGGTTCACATACTGCAGATCCAACAGGGGCCCCCTTCTACGAGTGAATCGCTGAAGCTCATGCAATGTCTAGCACGAACCGGTCGCCGTCGTTCAGATGAAGCGTCCAAAAGCTTGTCACAAGGAGGTTTCACAAACGAATCAACGGGTCTTGCCGCGCATCCAGTTGCCGACCGCTCCCCACCGAGACGCCTTGCCACGCTTCAACTCGGAAGCATCGGCTGCCTTGGCCATCCACAGTCCGGCATTGATCCCAACAAATCGGAGCGGTTCGGGCTCCCAGGTCTTCCACTTGTGTTGGATCCAAGGCATCGTGACCAGGTCCGTATCGCGTTCGAGGATCAAGTCGGCCAGCGTTTGGCCCGACAAATGTGCCGTGTTGACACCGTCGCCGACATACCCGCCACCCCAAGCAGTTCCAGCTGCCCGGTCGATGCTGACCGACGGTCGCCAGTCGCGCGGCGCCCCAAGCGCCCCACCCCAACGATGGGTAATCGCCACGTCAGCCAACCGGGGGAACAGTTCGCCGAGCGACCGGATGATCTCGGCATGGACTCGATCGTGGATATCGTTCTCGGGTGCGGTTGACGACCCGAAGTAGTAGGGAGCCCCGCGCCCCCCGAAGGCCAACCGCCCATCGGCCGTACGCTGCCCGTAGATGATCAAGTTCCGGAAGTCCCCGAACGTAGGTCGGGTCTTGAGGCCAATCTCCTCCCACATCTCATCGGACAACGGTTCCGTTGCGACCATCAACGAATACAACGGCACCATCTTCCGTTTGAAGCCAGGAAGATCGCTTGTAAACCCTTCCGTGGCTCGAACCACCATCGGGGCGGTGACCGTGCCGTGCCGGGTAATCGCCCGTCCGGGAGCGAGTTGCTCGACGCCCGAATCCTCATAGATCATGACGCCACGGCGTTCGCAGGCGGCCGCCAAACCGTGAACCAGCAGGGCCGGTTGGAGCGCTGCCCCGTGAGGGTGCCACGTCCCACCAATCACACCGGTGGCATTGAGCATCTGGCGGGCTTCGGTGCCCGACAACTCTCGGAGGTCGTCGTCGCCAAAGCCGAGGTGCCTGGCTTCGTCAATGTCTTCCTTCACTCGATCCAGGTGAACATCGCTTCTGGCAACTGAAAGCACCCCGCCTTGGACAAAGTGGCAATCAATCTCTTCGGCGGCAACGACCCGACCCACCTGGACCACCGACTCGTGGAGAGCCCGCATGAAACGAACTGCCTCGGACTTTCCGTGTTCCTTGGCCAGGACGCCGATTCCGAGCGGATATTCAGCGTGACACCAGCCACCGTTTCGCCCCGATGCCCCGAACCCGACGTGATGTTTCTCAAGCACAGCCACCTTGAGCGATGGGTCGTGTTCTTTGAGGTAGTAGGCGGTCCACAGACCCGTGTAACCGGCCCCGACAATCGCCACATCAACGTCGAGGTCACTCCCCAGATGGGGTCGAGTGACTTTGGCTTGTACGGCGTCCCACCAGAACGGTGTCGTTTTCGCCTCTTCCAGTCTCATGCTCGCCCCATAACCTTCCGCTCGGCCATCCCATTCAGAATCTCAAGGACCACCCGGTTAGCCAGGAATGCAGTGATCTGTCCGGGTCCGTCGTATGGCGGTGACACTTCGACAATGTCGGCACCGACCACCGGAAGCTCTCTCGCCAGGCGACGGACCGTATCGAGCAGTTCGCGCGACGTCAGCCCCCCCGGTTCGGGCGTTCCGGTTCCAGGCGCCATACCGGGATCGACCACGTCGACGTCGACCGATATGAAGATCCCTTTGGATGCCACATCTGTGCAAGCCGCCACGGCGTCCTCCACAACCGGCCGCAGGCCCCGGTCCACGATCTCGGACATCAAGAAAACCTTCATCTCTTGCTCCGCCATCCACGCCACCGTGGCCGGTCCTGGCCAATAGCCTCGTAGACCGATCTGAACAAACCGCTTGCCGGGCACCGCACCCGACTCTATGAGTCGGCGCATCGGTGTCCCATGGCCATGCAATTGGCCGGCATTTGTTTCACCAGTATCGGCGTGAGCGTCAAAATGAACCAGCCCGAAAGATCCCGGACCGTGCACGCGGGCCAACCCGGTGCCATTGCCATAGGTGATCGAGTGATCTCCCCCGAGGACGATCGGGACGGCGCCTTTGGCCGCAATCATCTCCACGGCGTCAGCTATCCGGTCGAGACCGATTTCAAGGTAACCAGGGGGGACCGGGACGTCGCCGACATCCACCACCCGCAACTCGTCGAAAGGATTGATTCCGGTCGGCAGATGAGGACGGACTGCGTCAGCATCGAGGTAGTCGGCTTCCCTGATGGCCTTGGGCCCGAATCGTGCGCCTCCCCGGTAGGTGGCTCCCCAATCGAGCGGAGCTCCCACAATCACCACATCGGCTCCCCCGTGCGCCAGTCCGGCGAGTTCCACCGAAGGCACCCCGGCAAACGTCACAAACTGGGCAAATCGCCACACCTCATCCATGGGCGTGTCCGGGCCGGATCCCGGCGCGTTGAGCAGCCAGGCGCTCCGGGTCGAAGTCGGGGTTCCTCCAAACAATCAGGCTCGCCCAATTGTCGACCGCTTGGTCCTTCCAGTAGTTTTCCAGGGCACCGAGTACCTCAAAGCCGTTGTCTAGTTGCATCGTCAGCGTCGGATCAGTCAGCTCTCGAGCTGACACCCGGGCGACGTACTCCTGCGCGGTCATGTCGTTTTTGTGGTTGGCGAATCCAGGAATAACTCCCCCGGCAACCAGTCCGGCGCGATTGAGGCGCCGGATCAGATCCTTGCGGAGCCCATAAAGCTGACGGCCAATCCCGAGCCGTTGATAGTCATTCGCAACCGCAATATCCGTTCCGTAGTACCACTCACCGAATTCGAGGTGATAATCAGATCCGAGCGGGCCGACCACCTCGTCGAGGTGATGCTGGGGGTGATCGAAGTCGAAGTCGACAAAACACCCCATGGCGAACGCCACCACCCGATCCCCGGCGTCGTGATCCACAACGACAAACCCGCCTTCAGGGAACATTTCGCACTGCTTGCGCACTCCGGCTACCGAAAGGAGCTCGCCTCGGTCGGCCGTTGGGAAGGCGGACACCTCCAGGGCAACGATGGCATCAGCGTGGTCCGGTCTGACCTGCACGTACTCGAGGTTCACGACACCGCCAGGCTAAACGGCTCGTATTCGTTCTGATCGGGTAGCCCCCACACTGCCCAGAAGTCTTTGGTCTGCGGTCGCATGATCGCCGCCCCACAGGATTCAACGTGATAGGGGTCGTAACCGATCTGACAAATCGCCTCACCGTCGCGAGTGACGGCCATCAGGGTCTGCTCGTCGATATCGCCGTCGGAGAGGAGTAGGCGGGCCCTGGCAAGTCTCGCTTCCGAGCTGGCCTGAAGCTGGGGTGGTCTAGCTACTTCCAGGCCGACGGTGGCATCGCTCAGCATGTGGTTTGTATGGACAAGCACTTCCTCACGTAGTTCAAATACGGCAGTGGCGGTCGGCGTGGCCTCCAGGTTGAATCCGACCCCTTCGGAGTCAAAGACCAGATAGCTGTGGGCCCCCGCCAGAGGGGCACCGGCGATCACATCTCGAGCGCCCTCGGCCGACGTCTGCTCGAGTGCCTTGCGCACCACATGCGGCCACGTGACGCCTGGCCGACCGTCGACCGCGGTGAGATTGTTGATTCCTACCGCTACACCGGCTTCGTTCATGCCGATCTGGCCAAGGCACCCGGTCGTGGTAAACACCAAAGCCCGTGGTTTGTTGACCGGACGAAGGTCGGTGAGCACCACAAACTGAGTAGCCGAGTCGTGCATGTCCCAGGTCTGACCGAAATAGCCGGCCCCTTGAGAGCGACCATCCGGGACGATGAACGCCGTGCAATCGTCTTCAATCACTTCTGGTGGCATCGGGCCACCAGTGCTGGCCCGCACCACATCGACAAAATCGGTGAAACCACCAACGACAATCATCTCTTCGGGGGTCAGCCCGCACGCCCGACCGATCGCGTTCATCTCTTCGGTGAGATCTGGACTGAACTCCTCATGAAACTGGAGACAGGAACTCGCCACGGCCAGCACGTCGCTTCGTCCCAGCCGATTGCCACTCCACAGACCGGACATGACAAGACGAATACGATCGTCGGCGTAGCGCCGGATGTCGTCGGCGTAGGCGGTTCCATGGGCCGTTCCCATGGAACCGGCCGAACCTGAAAGTTCAAGAACCCGGATTGCCATTACTTACTCTCGCGCTTCTGGCAGATCATCGTCACAGTGCCTCCCGCCGGTACCGGACCATCTTGCCTCATCTGATCGTCGACTGTCGCCGATTCGTCCCTGAACAACAGCAGCCACAAACGGAATGCTTGAATTCTGGGCCGCAATTATCGATACGGCCGATTTCATATTGATTCTTGCATGATTCGCTCGAAAGTCCGAGTTGTTCCACTAGGGTCGAACTGGAAAATCCAGCAACGGAGACCCGTGTCACAGACCACCAGAGATGCTGCCAACCACCTACTTGTGCCGTATCAGGAGTTCGACACCGACCCCGATCAACGACTGGTCATTGAATACGGGGACGGGGTCCACCTCGTCGACGCGGCCGGCAACCGATATCTCGACGCCATCGGCGGCATGTGGTGCACCAACATCGGTCTCGCTCAGGAAGAGATGGTCGAAGCCATTTCGGCACAGGTGCGCAAGCTCGCCTATGCCAACCCTTTTGGGGACATGATGGGAATGCCTGCTGCACAACTAGCCGCCAAGCTCGCCACGCTGACGCCCGATGGGCTCAACCACACCTTCTTCAGCACCGGTGGATCGACCGCCATCGACACCGCCTACCGGCTAATTCAGTTCTATCACGGCGTTCGGGGTAACCACGAAAAGCGCCATGTCATTTCTCGGACTGATGCCTATCACGGGACCACCTACGCGGCCGTTTCGATCGGCGGCAAGCCCACCGATCACACCAGCTATTTCAACTACGTCGACGACACGATCCACCATCTGCAATCACCGAACTATTACCGGCATGGGGCCGGACGCACGGAAGTGGAGTTCGGTGCGGACTTGATCGCCGAGTTCGAGGCCAAGGTGGCCGAACTGGGCGGACCAGCTCAGGTCGGTGGATTCTTCGCCGAGCCGATCATGGCGTCAGGCGGGGTGGTGCTTCCTCCTGACAACTACCTCCGCCGCATCTGGGAACTGTGTCGGGAGTGGGATATCTTGTATGTCTCCGACGAAGTTGTCACCGGGTTCGGGCGCCTCGGCGAATGGTTCGTGTCCGAGAAGATGTTCGGTATCACGCCGGACATCATCACATCCGCAAAGGGATTGACGTCAGGGTATGTGCCGCTGGGAGCCACGATCTACTCCGATGCGATTCACGCGGTCATCTCGAAGCCCGGCCACGGACGGTACTTCGGAGTCGGGTATACGTACTCCGGTCATCCCGTGTCTTGCGCCGCCGCTCTCAAGAACATCGAGATCATTGAGCGCCATGGCATCCTCGAACGAGTGCGCAAAATCGGGCCCTATTTCATGGAGCAACTCGGTGGTTTGGCCGACCTGGCTATCGTTGGCGACGTGCGGGGCTCTCACCTCATGACCTGTGTCGAATTCGTGGCCGACAAGGCCACCAAAGCAGGATTCCCGGACGGAATAGACATCGGCAAGTTGGTGGCGAGCGAAGCACAAAAGCGGGGGTTGATCGTCCGCCCGATCGGAAACCTCAATGTCATGTCCCCTGCGTTGACGATCTCCGAGTCCGAACTCGACGAGATCGTGGCCATTCTTCGCGAGTCGATCGTGGCCGCCCAGGCGCTCGTCCGATGAAGGTCGGCATTCAGCTTCCCGAGGTAGAACGCGAAGTCCGCTGGCCCGAATTGGCCACAATGAGCAAATCGATCGAGGAGGCCGGATTCGACTCGATCTGGGTTGGCGACCATCTGCTCTACCGCACCAACGAGCGGGGGGCCCACGGGCCGTGGGAGGCCTGGTCACAAATGGCAGCAGTGGCAGCCATC
>CAJQPD010000066.1 GCA_905480085.1 uncultured Acidimicrobiia bacterium | reverse complement strand
CATTTGCGCTCAACCATTTACGCAACGCCACTATGGGCAGCGTGCTCGATGCGTCTGTTGCTCGCGCATCTGAACCGTATCCGGTCGTTGTGTATTCGCATGGCTGGGCCGGTTTCCGGACGGTGGCCTTCCCACAAGCCGAGGCGCTGGCCGCCGCCGGCTATGTTGTCGTGGCCATCGACCACACGTATGGTGCTCTGGGGGCCACCATCGACGAAGGAGCAACCTTCGCGGCCCTTGATCCGCTCGCCCTTCCTGACCAGGAAACGGTCGGTGACGCGGCGTACGCGGCTGCCTCTGAGACACTCGTTGACATCTTTCGATTGGATATCGGCCAGGCCCTGGCGGCCGTCGAGGACCTCAATGCCGGTGGCCCGATGGCTGGCCGTCTCGATCTAAGTCGCATCGGGGTCTTCGGCCATTCGACCGGTGGAGGGGCGGCGATCGAGTTCTGCGCCACGGACGATCGATGCTCGGCGGTGTATGGTCTCGACCCCTGGGTCGAACCCGTCAGTGAGGCGATTCTGGCTGGTGGCGTACAGGTGCCGATAGCGATCCTTCGCTCAGAAGCCTGGCTCAGTGACCCGAACGAGATCCCTCTCGCCGCGCTGCGGGAGGTGTCGCCCGACGTGGTGTCCTTCGGGTGCATCACGGGAACCGCTCACCGGGATTTCACGCTGCTTCCGCGGCTGTCGCCGCTGTCAAAGTACCTCGGGATCGGCGGTTCCCTTGACCCTATTCGGAGTAGTGAGTTGGTTGAATCCCAGCTCGTCTCGTTCTTTGATCGGTTCTTGAAGGGGGAGGGCGACGGACTGGCCGGGCTTGACGCTCCCGAGATAGCCGGCTGCCGCTAGGCAGGTGTCACGAATCGTTTGGTGAGCCCTGCGGCGTGCCGGTTATACCAGGCCAGGCGATCCGGGAGGTTTTCATGAGCCGTCCTGGAGGGCGGCGATGGCGTTCGTGACCACGGTGCGAATGTCGTCTGGCAAGTCCGGGCTGTCAGCCACCAACCGCAGATCCGCTAACGCCTCCTCGGTCCGGCCGAGTCGGGCATACACCAGGCCCCGGAAATAGTTGGCTTCGAGGTTGGCGGGGTTGGCTTCCAGGGCCAGGTCCTCGAATCGCAGTGCCGTGTCGGGCTCGCCCGATTCGAAGATCATCCAGCCGATCCGAGCCAGAGCTTCAGACTCCTCTGCCGGAGAGGGTCCTGCGTCGAGTACAACCTGGAACCAGGTCAGGGCGTCTGGATACTCGCTTGCCTCGAAGTACCGCTTCGCCAGTGCCAGGCGCATACGGTTGACCTCGGGAATGTCAGGGTTGGCGTTGATCACTTCGATCATTTGCTCGTTACTGATGGTGGCAAGATCGACCTGACGATCGGGTCCCGAGAACGCGTCGGGTTCCCTCTCGACCAAAGCGCCACTGGCAGCCCACGTGATTGCGGCGAAAGCGGCGGCGAGTATGACCGCCCCGACCATCAAACGGTTCCGAGACCGCGGCGAGGTCGCGGCCGGGTCTACCTGATCCTCAGCGCCCTCCAATTGGGCGATCTCGGCTTGGTAGATGTCGGTGAGGCGGTTGGCGGTGGCCTCGTCGAGTTCGCCGCTGGCACGTTGCTCCTGAACCTCAGCGAGATCTCGTTGAACCTGAAAGAGCAGGTCTTCCGGATTCATGGCGAGTCTGCCCCAGGGTCCCGTCGAAGGGACCGCATTGCCCAGCCACCGATCAATATGGCCAGCCCGGGGGCCACCCACAACGCCAACCCGGGGCCTGATGTCGATGGATCGATGATGACTTCATCGCCGAAGCTATTCGCCAGGCCATCGAGGATCTGCCGATCACTTTGGCCCTGCGAAATCTCGGCTGCGACGTCCGGCGCTACGTTCGGGCCTCTCAGCCAGGCGACGTCTTCAGGCATGAAGGCCAGCGTGATGTCGGACAGGATCGGAACCCGTCCAATACGTCGTGAGGCTCCGGTGATATCGATGTGTGGCATACCGGGAGTGTAGAAACCTCAAACCAGGTACCGGTCCGGCGTATACCGGACCGGTACCTGGTCGATGGCTGGTTCGGGTCAGTGGTTGGGGATTAGTGGGCAGAGAAAGGCGGCTTCGGTGATCGGGTCTCCGATTACCACCCAACCATCAGCTTCGGCCTGAGCCAGTGCTGCAGCGGACGTGATCATGTGCCCGGCGGGAAAGTCCATGGTCTTGGTTACGGGCGTTGGAAGCCAACGTCCTCCGTTGTAGCCCTGGCCGGGAGCCGCTTCAGCGACCGGCTGCTGGTCGGGGACCAGGAAGAGTTGGTCGAATGATTTGTTGTGCCCGTTGTAAGGCAGCGAGCCCTGCAAGATCGTTCCGTATAGATCTCCATCGGCGTAGATGAAGTCGGGGTTGATCGGCCCGCTTTCCGGTTTGGCGGCAAATGCCGGAGCTGCAGTAGTGATGGCCATCAACACTGCGATGGCCAGGATTGTGATTCGCTTCATAAGTATGTCCTCCTTGTGAGAAGCGTTGATGGTTACTGTGCCGCCGGCCGAAGAACGGCAGAGAACGGATTGGTGAACATCCCGGGAACACGGGTTGCGGGTTTCGGGTGCTGCCGTACGATGGCGTCATGATTAAGCAAACCCGGGTGATGATCGTCGACGATGAGCCCACCATTCGCGAGGTCATGACGACCTATTTGCAGCGAGACGGCTTCCTGGTCGACACTGCCGCCACCGGAACAGAAGCGGTGGCAAAGCTGCGAAAGGGTCTTCCCGACCTGCTCATCCTGGATCTCATGTTGCCAGGGGTGGGAGGACTCAACATCCTGAAAGAGTTGCGCGCCAACTCCACGGTGCCGGTGATCGTTCTCACCGCCCGCACCGAGGAGGCCGACCGGATCATCGGACTTGAATTGGGCGCCGACGATTATGTTTCCAAACCGTTTTCGCCCCGCGAGCTGGTGGCCCGGGTTCGGTCGGTCCTACGGCGGGTGAATGTTGAACCCGAACCGGGGGTAGAAGTGCTCGAGTTTGACGGACTCACGATCGACACGATCAGTCGGGAGGTCACCGTCAACGGTGAGTTGGCCACGCTGACCGCCAGGGAATTCGATCTGTTGGTCTTCCTGGCGTCCTCGCCGCGGCAAGTCTTTTCGCGTTCCCAACTCCTCGACCACGTCTGGCACTCGTCGTCGGAGTGGCAGGACACTTCAACGGTCACTGTCCACGTCCGCCGCATCCGCCACAAGATCGAGAACGATCCGGAGCGTCCTGACCGGTTGGTTACCGTGCGCGGGGTCGGGTATAGGTTCGAGGGATGACGCGGCTCGTCATCATTGTTGTTGCTCTCGCCACCGTATGGATGGCGTTAAGCGAAGCTGCCATGCAGCCAACCGCTCCGGAGCGGTTGGCCCTATACGGAATTTTCGGCGCCGTGACCGTGGTGACCGTCGCAGTTGGCTGGACTCTGAGAAAGTTCGCCAACCGTTTCACATCGATCACGCTTACGATTCAGATTATTGCGGTTTCGGCGGTGCTCGTGGCCGCCCTCGGCTCTGTGATGGCTTCGCCCATGTTCCTAACCGCCCACGACCTGCGGCTCATGTTTGTCGAGTTGGGGCTGGGAGTGGCGCTCGGATTGACCCTTGCCCTGAACGTGGCCGGTTCGGTAACTGACGACCTGGCCCAGATCGCCAGGACCGCCGAACTTGTGGCGGCCGGCGATACGTCGGTTCGAACCCGGGTGTATCGTCCCGACGAGATCGGGACAACGGCGCGGGCCGTCGACGAGATGGTTGCCCAACTCGACTCGGCCAAAACTCAACGGGATCGTGATGAGCAAGGGCGTCGCGACTTCCTGGCCGCAGTTGGTCATGATCTACGAACGCCACTTTCGAGTCTTCGAGCTGGTCTTGAAGCCCTCCAGGATGGGCTGGTCGTGGACGAGGAAGTCATGTTGCATCGGCTGGTTGGCAACCTGGGAACTCTGGAGCGTTTGGTAGATGACCTGTCGATTTTGGGACGGGTCGAAGCCGGTGGAATCGTTCCGGTTGCCATCGATCTTGCCGAACTCGCCGACGAGACGGTCGACCGTCTGGTGACTGTTGCGCAGGCCAATCAAGTCGAATTGAAGGTGCTGGCGCCAGACCGGGTGATCGTGGAGGCAGATCCGAGTGCGGTTGGACGGCTGATCCGGAACCTGGTCGACAATGCGATTCGGTACGCGCCGGCCGGGACGGCGGTTCTGGTGCGGGTCTCGGCAGGCGGTCTTGGTGGAATCGTCGAAGTGGCCGATCAAGGGCCCGGCTTTGACCCGGATTTTGAACTGGTTGCTTTTGATCGTTTTACGACCAACGACCCATCCCGCAGCGCTTCGGGCTCCGGGCTCGGTCTGGCGATTGCCAGGTCTGTGATCGATGCTCACCATGGCACGATCGGGATTGGGCAGGGTCCCGGCGGAGTTGTGACATTTGAGCTACCCGCTCGCAGCAGCTGAAAGTGCCATGAGCGGGGCCGTCAGGTGGCTAGACCGTACCTTTTCTCGAAGGTCTCGGCCTGCCGATTGGCGACGGCCGGAATGCCCATGATCTTTTCCTGGAACTCCTGGGCTTTGGTGGTCAGCCCTTCCATGGATTCGATCTTCCAATCGCGAATGAGGGGGACGAGAACCCGGTCGTGGTGGATGCGCATGTTGTAGACGCCTGCCTTGGCCATTTGCAGGGCGCGACGCATGTATTTGGGCATTCCTACCCCTGGCATGTCGAAGTTGGACAACACCCGGTAGATCTCGGGCAGTACCACCGACGGGTTTTCGGCCAGCATGGCCGTGACGGCCCCGCGATAGAACATGAAATGGTGGTTTTCGTCCACCGCGATGCGTGACATGATCTCGTAGGCGACCGGGTCATCGGTTATCCGGCCGGCATTACGATGCGAGACCCGGGTAGCGAGTTCCTGGGCCGACGTGTAGGCAAAGAGGGCAACGGGATTCGGCAGTCCCGTCGAATATCCTGTGGTCATGGTGGCCAGGCGGTCGTCCTCGAGTTCATGAGGGTCGCAGTTGCGTGAGGTGAGCAAATAGGACCGGATGGCGATGGCGTGCTGGCCTTCTTCGGCGGTCCACTGCCGATTCCATTCGGCCAGCAATTCATGATCCTTCGAATGCAGTTCGATCTCGCTGTGGTAATACGGAAGGTTGTCTTCGGTAAGCAGGTTCAATACCAATGACGTGCGGGCTTCCGGGGAGATCGTGCACTGCGACTCATCCCATGGTTCGTCTTTGAAGTTGCGCCCCAACTCCCAGGGGACGAGTTCGTGGGCGTACCAATGCTCACGTCGCTCGCGGTGCTCGTCCATCAGGATCTGGATCGACGGCGTTATGGCATTGAGTAGTTCATAGATCTCATTGGCTGGCATCGAACCTCTTGGTCTTGGTGGGCCAACTCTACTCGGTACCCGTTCTGACGGCCGGGCTTGTCCAGGTAATTGCGAGGGCCACTCCTACCACCACGGCCGCCAGATACCACCAGATGACCGAGTGGTTCAAGGCACTGCGAAACGGATCCGCCGCCGCCCGCACAAGCCCGGCCGCGGCAATGGCGGCTGCCGCTTTGGTGCGAAGCGGCAGCCGGTACACGATCAGCGCCGCAAGCCCGAAGGCCAATCCGGTCAACCCGCCGATCGGAACTTCCCACGATCCGGCGACAACCCCGCCACAGGCAGACCGGAACACACAGCCC
>CAJQPD010000065.1 GCA_905480085.1 uncultured Acidimicrobiia bacterium | reverse complement strand
TGATCCTGGCCAATGTGATCGACTCCGCCAGGCGATGACCCACAAGCGTTCAGAACAAGCGATGGAAAAACTGAAGGCCGAGGTCTATGCCGGGATGGATGACCAGGGGGTGGTCGGGGCAGCTGCCGACGAGATCTGGGAGAAACTTCAGGGGTTTGGTTCGTTCGGATTTCCCGAGAGTCATTCGGTGTCGTTTGCCTACATCGTGTACATGTCGGCCTGGCTTCGATATCACTGGCCGGCCGAATACCTGGCCGGTCTGCTCAATGCCCAGCCAATGGGGTTTTACAGTCCCAATTCGCTCGTACATGATGCCCAGCGTCACGGCGTGGTGGTGAACCAACCGGATATCAACCGGTCGTGGCATGACTGCACGATTGAGGTAGAGGACGCCGACCCCGATGACATTGTCACGTTCTTGGGCAAGTCGTGGCGGCGGGGGAGAGGTCCGGTGGACGACCCGATCCGGATGGCGGTCTCGTTGCGGATCGGATTGCGGTATGTGCGCAATCTCGGTGATGCTGAGATAACCCGTATCGAAGCGGCCCGGCAGATCGGCGGTTCTTTTAGCTCTCCAGAAGAGCTCGCCCATCGGACCGGCCTCGGAGTGGGAGCCTTTGAAGCGTTGGCGGTCTCCGGTGCGCTTGTATCCATTGGCCTTGGTAAGCGAGACGGGTTGTGGGCGGCGGGCGCTCTGGCCGACATCGGCCCTGAGCGACTTCCTCTGGCCCCGGGAGTAGAGGCGCCCACCCTCCCTGGAATGAGCCCGGAAGAGGCTTCGGCAGCCGAACGGTGGGCCACCGGTATCTCGGTGAATCATCCGGTCATGTTTATCCGCGAATGGTTGGTCGAACAGGGATGCTGGACGACGGCTGACGCTCTTGCCAGACAGAAACATGGGGTTATCGTCAGGGTTGGTGGCATAGTCACCCACCGGCAACGACCCGGCACCGCGTCAGGGGTCATCTTCTTCAACCTTGAGGACGAGACCGGTCTGTTGAATGTGGTGGTGCTACCCGACGTATGGGCGGCCAACCACCTCATTGCTCGCCGGAACCCTGGTCTGGTCATTGACGGAGTCTTGGAGTACCGGGACGGAGTAACCAATTTGGTGGCGAGATCATTCACCCCGTTTCCGACCCTCTACACCCAGTCACGAAACTTCCGGTGAGGAAAGATGACCGTCAGCGAGAAGCGAACGCGGGTCCCGAATAGGGGTCCGGGGTGGGGGCACTCAGACTCTTTTCCACTTCGACGAGGCAGCTTTGGGCGACCGGGCCCTGGGCGAGACCCGAAGTGCCCTCGTCGCGGGTGAGCACGTTCGGGTTACCGTGGCGGCACGCCGAACCGGCGATCGAGGGATCAACCGGGTCGTACCAGGCCCCGGTGGGCAGTTCAACCACGCCCGGTCGGATGCGGTCCGAGACCTCAATGCCGACGTAACAAGCTCCCCGGTCGTTGAATACTTTGGCTGTGTCTCCGTCAGACAGAGCTCGCGATTCGGCATCGGACGGATGCATCCGCATACGCTCGCGTCCGTCGATCTTGCGGTTGGTGCTCGTGACACCATGGTCGAGCTGTGAGTGGAGTCGCCCGGGCGGCTGATTGGAGATGAGCTGTAGCGGGAAACGAGTCACTGCGCCCAGCCACTCCTTTGGTTCAAGGAACGTGGGATGGGGCGGGCAATCTTCATAACCAAACCCGGCGATGGTCGATGAGTAGAGCTCGATCTTGCCCGATGGGGTGGGAAGGGGATTGGCAGCCGGGTCGCTACGGAAGTCATTCAACAAGACCTTGAGCGCTTCCGGGGTCTCAGGATGCTGCACGTGGCCTTCGTTGACGAATTCCTCATAGGACGGGTATTCGGGAAAGTCCTGGCGGAAGGATTCGTAGAAGTGCTCTACCCAGCCCCGTGACGTCCGACCTTCCGTGAACTCGTTGACGGCACCCAGGCGGTCGGCAAGATCGGAGAATATGTCGTAGTCATCTCTCGCTTCGCCGACCGGTTCGATAATCGGTTCCATCGCAAACAGAAAATCCTCACGTGGTGATCCGCCAATGTCGTAACGCTCCAGGGGGGTGGTGGAGGGAAACACGATGTCGGCCCGTTTGGCCGTGGCCGTCCAAAACGGTTCGTGGACGATCACGGTTGGGGGGATCTGCCAGGCTGCATTCAGACGGTTGAGATCCTGATGGTGATGGAATGGGTTGCCTCCCGCCCAGTACACGATCTCGATCTGCGGGTAGGTGCGGTCTTCGCCATTGTATGTGTATCGTCCGCCGGGTTTCTCGAGAAGGTCAGCGATCCGGGCGACCGGAATGAACTCGTCAACCGGGTTGGGTCCTCGTTCGAGTGATGGGAATGGTCGCCGGGTCACCCCATTGCCAACCGAAGCCACTGCCCCGTAGCCAAGGCCGAACCCGCCGCCGGGTAGGCCGATCTGGCCGATAGCCGAGGCGAGAGCGATGAGCATCCACCAGGTCTGCTCCCCGTAGTCGGCGCGCTGAACTCCCCAGGCGATGTTCAGCATCGATCGTGAACCGGCCAGGTCACGCGCCAACGATCGAATACGATCGGCGTCCAGGTCGGCGATTGCCGATGCCCAGGATGCCGACTTGGCTACCCCGTCGGCTTCACCGGTCAGGTAGGCGCGAAGTCGTGGCCATCCTTCGCAGTAGCGATCCAAGAATGCCTCGTCGGCCAGTCCTTCTTCGACAAGCGTGTGCATCATTCCCAGCATGATTGCCACATCGGTGCCAGGGCGAGGGGCCAGCCACTCCGCGTCGAGCTCATCCATGAGGTCATCGCGAATCGGGGAGATGTTCACGAATCGGGTACCCCGATCCTTTGCTTGGTCCAACCACCCTCGCAACGTGTGCCGCCCCATGCCGCCATTCTGAATCTGGGCGTTCTTCATGGGGATGCCGCCAAACGACACCATCAGCTCGCAATGTTCGGCAATGATCGACATTGAGGTGTGTTCCTGTTGCAGGTCCCAGTAGTTGTAGCCAACGACGTGGGGAACGATCACTTCACCGGCTGCGTGACTGTACGTGTCACGCTTGGAGGTGTACCCGCCGATGGTCGTGAGAAACCGATGAAGTTGGCTTTGGGCATGGTGGAACCTGCCGGCGCTCGACCACCCGTAGGAGCCACCGAAGATCGCCTGGTTACCTTGGTCGGTGCGAACCCGGTCGAGCTCAGCTGCTGCCAGGTCAAGGGCCGTTTCCCAGTCGACCTCGATGAATGGATCAACCCCCCTGAGGTCACCGCGGGTACCGGGACCTCCCTCAAGCCAGCTCTTGCGGATGGAGGGATGGAGCACCCTGCTCCTGGTCACTGCCTCGAGTGACGCCCCGATCGGTGACGGATCGGGGTCCTTGGCGAACGGGCGAACCCCGGTGACATTGATTCCATCGCTGTCAACATCGAACGCACCCCAATGGGTGACGGTTGTTTTGGATGCCATACGGTCCATACTGGTCGATTGACCAAGAACCCGCACAACATTTACGAGTTAGGCTCGGACCGATGGCCTACTCG
>CAJQPD010000064.1 GCA_905480085.1 uncultured Acidimicrobiia bacterium | reverse complement strand
GCCCAAAGCTTGGCGTCCAGCATATTGGGGGCGTCCTCGGTATTCGGCCTGCCGAAATCTTCATCACACGCGGTCTGGGAACCTGACATCCGTTGCAAATCCTCTGGGCTCGAAACAGTGAGTTCCAAATTGAACTTGACTGGCACCATATGGCCGCACATCCTTTCAAGACAAGTTCCAAATGGGACGCAAAATAAATCAGTACCAATGGATGGGGCCTGCTGCCTCTTCCAGCAACAGGAAGGGAAGATGATGAAATACCACAAATTCCTAGGACCTCTGGCCTTCGCTCTGGGCCTGAGCGCAGCCGGGGCGGCCTCGGCACAGACGCTGACCATGGGAGTGCGTGGCGGGCCCGAATCGATGGATCCGCATTTCTCCGCACTTGGCCCGCATGCCGAAGCTGCTAAGCACATCTTCGACACGCTGGTCTGGTCCGGCACTGATCTGCAGATCGAACCGGGGCTCGCGACAAGCTGGGCGCCGGTGGACGAGGACACCTGGGAATTCAAGCTGCGCCAGGGCGTGAAGTTCCACGACGGCTCGGATTTCGACGCCGAGGATGTGAAGTTCTCAATCGAGCGTATCCCGGTCGTCTCCGGCCCCACCACCACGACAATCTATGTGCGGCGCGTCGCGGGTGTCGACGTCATCGACCCGCATACCATCCACATTCACACTGACGGTCAGGCCGCGACGCTGCCCAATGACTTTATCCGGCTCTTCATCGTCTCATCCGAAGCGGCGGCCGACTATTCCACGCCCGAGACAGCAGCCGCAGGCTTCAACTCCGGTGAGGCCACCATCGGCACCGGCCCGTATAAATATGTCAGCTGGGAGCCGAAGGGCGACCTGGTGCTGGAGCGCAACGACGACTACTGGCGCGGCATGGGTGCCTGGGAACAGGTGATCCGCAAGGAAATCCCTAATGACAGTTCACGCCTCGCGGCGCTGAAAGCTGGTCAGGTCGACGTGATCAACTATGTCTCGTCAGTAGACTATCTCGCGCTTGAGCGTGACGCGGACATCGACGCGGTCACGGGCGACTCGGTCTACATCATGAACCTGCAACTCGACCAGCGCGAGGAAACGCCGCTTGTGCGTGCGATCGACGGGTCCGATCTGGATGAAAACCCGCTCCGCGATCTGAAGGTGCGTCAGGCCATCGACTACGCAATCGACCGCGAAACCATGGTCGATATCGTGCTGGAAGGTCTGGGCAAGCCCGCGAACCAGATGATGCCTCCGGGCTTCTTCGGCTCGTCCGAGGATATCCCGATGCCGGAATACAACCCCTCCAAGGCCAAGGAACTTCTGGCCGAGGCAGGCTATCCCAATGGCTTCGAGGTGGACCTTTACTGCACCGCTGACCGTCTGCCGGGCGATGGTGCCATCTGTCAGGGTCTGGGCCAGATGCTGACGCAGGCGGGCATCAAGACCAATGTGAACGCGATCTCCAAGACGGTTTACTTCCCCGCCCAGGCCCGGCTGGAATACTCGATGTTCATGAACGGCTGGGGTACGCTGACCGGCGAGGCATCCTATACGCTGGGCGGTCTTGCACACTCCAACAACCCGGACGTCAAGCTGGGGGCCTTCAACCGCATCCAGTACAAGAACGACGAAGTGGACCAGTTGCTGCAGTCGGGCGCCACGATGATGGACCCGGATCAGCGCCGCGCGACCTACGAAGAAGCGATGGAGAAAGTGATGGCTGACAAGGCCTATATCTCTCTGGTGCAGCTTCAGACGGTCTGGGGTGCCAAGGCGGGCATGCTGGAGTTAGATCCACGCTTTGACGAAGACACACTGGCCTTTTTCATCAAGCCCGCATCCTGATGCGCGGATAACAAACGGGGGCCGGGTGGCTGTGACGCTGCCCGGCCTTTTTCTTGGGGCATAGGGATAGGCGATGCTCGGCTTTATCATCCAGCGCTTTTTGCAGGCGGTTGGCGTCATGGCCGTCATGTCGGTCATCGTCTTCTGCGGCGTCTATGCCATTGGCAATCCCATCGACATCGTCATTCCGCCCGAGGCGACCGTGGAGATCCGTGAGGAAGCGATCCGTCGTCTTGGCCTCGACCGGCCGCTTTACGAGCAATATTTCATCTTCATCAGCAACTTGTTGCAGGGCGATCTGGGGCGATCCTTCGTCTACAATATTCCGGTGCTGGAATTGATCGGCGGGCGCTTGCCGGCCACGTTGGAACTGGTGCTGATTTCCGTCATCTCGGCCACGGTGATCGGCGTCAACCTCGGCATCTATGCAGGATATCGTCCCGAAAGCTGGGTGGCCAAGACCATCATGGCGGTGTCTGTCCTGGGGTTTTCGGTGCCCTCCTTCTGGGTGGGCCTGATCTTGATCCTGACCTTCGCGGTGAACCTTGGCTGGCTGCCTGCGGGCGGGCGGGGAGACACAATTGAAATCTGGGGCGTCGACTGGTCCTTTCCGACGCTCGATGGCCTCTCGCACATCGTCCTGCCCGCCATCAATCTGGCCCTGTTCAAGCTTGCAATGATGATCCGCCTTGCTCGTGCCGGCACGCGAGAGATCATGCTGACCGACACCATCAAATTTGCCCGCGCGGCGGGTCTGTCGGAGGGGACGATCCTGCGACGCCACCTGCTGAAGCTCATTTCCATTCCCATCATCACGGTCTTCGGGCTCGAACTGGGCTCGACCCTCGCCTTCGCTGTGGTGACCGAGACAATCTTTTCCTGGCCCGGTGTGGGCAAGCTGATCATCGACAGCATTGCCGTGCTCGACAGGCCCGTCATGGTTGCCTACCTGATCCTCGTGGCGTTCCTTTTTGTCACGATCAACTTCGTGATCGACCTTGTCTTTGCCCTGATCGACCCGCGCGTGCGGCACGGGGTGTCGACGTGAACGGTCAGAGCACACCCCTGCGTCTGTTCTGGGCCGAGTTTCGCGAGAACAAGATCGCGGTCGTTGCGCTGGTCGTCGTTGTGCTGCTGATCCTGACGGCGCTCTTCGCCTCCGTTGTGTCGCCACAGAACCCCTATGATCTGTCGAACCTTTCGCTGTTGGACAGCCGCCGCCCACCGGGCTTCGTGGGGTCCGGTGGATATACCCACATCCTTGGCACCGACCCACAGGGGCGGGACCTGCTGTCGGCGATCTTCTACGGGCTGCGGATTTCCATCCAGATCGGGCTTGCCGCCGGGTTCGTCTCCCTTACTATCGGCACGTCTCTCGGGATCACGGCTGCCTACGTCGGCGGCAGGGTCGAGTCGCTGATCATGCGACTGGTCGACCTGCAACTGTCCTTCCCGGCGATCCTGCTCGCGCTCGTGATCGTGGCGCTGCTCGGACAGGGCAAGGCGCAACTTATCAGTGCGCTGGTGGCCGCCCAATATGCCTATTTCGCAAGAACCGCCTATGGTGCGGCCAAGGCGGAACGCGGCAAGGACTACATCGAAGCGGCAGTTGCCACGCCGCTGTCCACACGCCTCGTTGTGCTGCGGCACCTGCTTCCAAACTGCACGCCGCCGCTGATCGTCGTGGC
>CAJQPD010000063.1 GCA_905480085.1 uncultured Acidimicrobiia bacterium | reverse complement strand
CCACCATGACAGGCGTTCAGGACCACCGAGACGTCGAGTTGCTTCTTCTTGTTGAAGAACCCACCACCCGGTTCTGGCTCGAAGCGGAGCGGTTTGGCCTTGGCCGGAACCCCTTGTGAGAAATGGGCCGCCTCGGAACCCTCATCGACCGAAAACCATTGGCCGGTCTTTGTCCAATAGATCACATAGACGTCGCGCCCGGATGTGGCTAGAACCCGGGCCGCCTGGAGCCCGGTAAGGATGGAAATGTCATGCTCGGGCGATGGCCCTCCAAAGACGACTGCAGGTCGCGGGCTCATTGGATGCTCCTAAGGGTGATGATCAGGCAGGTCGTTTTCGTACAGAACGGCGTCTCCCGGTCCAAGGTTCTCGCGAACCCAGGCCACTGCCGCCTCTCGCGATGGAACAACGATAACCGGAAGCGAAACGTTCGCGGCTCCCTCGATCAATGCCCGGCGGTTGGTCCTGGCCACGACAAGGAGCTGGTCGGCCACGGACCCCGCCTTCTCGGCAAAGTGGCGGTTCTCGATGGCCTGTTGATCCCCCAATTCGACCATGCCAGGTGTCACGACGACCCGGCGGCCGGTACCAAGTCGGGCAAGGCGATCGAGTGCCGCCTGGGCGCCGACCGGGTTCGAGTTGTACGTGTCATCGATGATGACCACCCCGGCCTCAGATGTGAAAACGGATTGACGGTGATCAGGAGTATCGGCTCCCCGCAACACGTCAGCCAGATGAGCCAGCGGGAGTTCGAAACCAACCAGCACCCCGATAGCACAGGCAAGATTCGAAAGAAGTGGCACGGACGGAACCTGCGCCACCACCGAACCGTCGACCCGAACCTCGACGTTGTCCCCGTCGGCGGCGAGGACAATATCGGCCGTGGCCGCCTTTCCTGCGGAGACCCTGATGACCCGCTTGTCTTTGATCGAGTCGGCCAGTCGAGCCAGACGGTCGTCATCCACGTTCAAGACAACCACTTGGGCGTCGGCGAAGATTTCGGATTTCGCCTCCACGACCCGCTCCAGCGATCCGAATCGTTCAAGGTGCACCGGTCCAATGGCGGTTATGACCGCCACCTGCGGTGGAACCCACTGGCACATCTCGGCAATCTCCCCTGGCCCATACGTTCCCATCTCGGCGATGAAGTATTGACTGCCATCGCTGAGATGCTCGTTGATCGCCCTCGCCAGGCCCATCTTGTTGTTGAAACTGGCCGGGGTAGCCACGGTGGCACCGTGACTGGCAAGCAAACGCCGGGTGTATTCCTTGGTGGTGGTCTTTCCATACGATCCCGTGATTCCAATGACGGTCGGCTTGACTGCGGTAATCCGGGTGAGGGCCTGATCGATCCAGGTCTTTTGCGAACGCATTTCGAGGGGCCACATGATGGCCAACGCCACGTCGACAACCAACGGCAGAGCCACCGCTTCATAGGCCAACAATCCAACCGATCCTGTGAGTCCGCCGATGGCGACCATGATGACCCAGAGCACACCGGAAGCCAGCGCTACCCGCCGCAACCGGTCGGTCCACGCCAACGGTGACGAAGTGCCTCTAAGGGATAGTCCGATCGGTCCGATGAGGACACAGACGAGGGTGACGCTTCCGGTGACCAGGGGAACAATCCCAACGAGGGCGAGAGCCGCACTCGTTGCCGCCACGGCTATCAGCGTCACGTTCACCGCATCAATGAGCCACCATCGCCTGGCGAACACCGACACCGACCAGGGCAGGTAATGCTCGCGCTGGGCAACCCGGAACCATCGCAGCGAAGACACAGCTCCTACAACGGTCGCTGCGACGACGAACACCCCGTTCATTCCAAGAGCTCCGCTATCAGAGACCGAACCATCTCAGGCTGCTCGGCCATCACATGATGGCCAACTCCGTCCAACACCTGCATCCGCACATCGGCACCGTTGGACAAAAGGCGCTCGTACGCCTGTGTAGCCAGGTCGAGCGGGGCAGCCATATCAAGCGAACCCCAGAGCATCTCGATCGGGACTGTCAGGCGGTCGAGCTGTTCCTCATAGGACTCGTTGACAACCCGCACGAAGACCTCACGCATTACCCCACTGGTAGCCCGATAATCGGCCGATCCATATCGCTGGCGGAACACTTCGATCCGTTCGTCTGAGACCAATCCAAGTCGATGGAGACGGCGCATCATGCGAAAAGCCGGCGCGGCCTGGCGCTTCGAATCGGGTCGAATCAACGGCACGCCGATGAGCACCAATGAATGCATGGGCATATTCTCAGCCAGATGAACAGCCACCCGACCGCCAAATGAGTGGCCGACCACCACCGGCGGTTCGTCGAATAGCTCCCAAACCGGTCGAACGGCGTTGGCATAGTCAGCCGCTCCCCAGCCGGTCGCCGGTTGGGGAGATGCTCCGAAACCGGGAAAGTCGACGGAGATGGCGTCGAATCCTGACAGGACCGTCTTGAAGTCGGCGTGCGAGCGGCCCCATCCGTGTAGGGCGAGAACCCAGGGGCGGTCTGCGCCGATGACATCGGCAAAAAAGACCCCATCGGCGAAGGCTTTTAGCGCCACAACAAATCAGCCGATACCGTGTAGGAGCGCGTTTCCTCAACAATCATGGCGCGCAGGTTACCCTGGCCGGTGAGAGGAACCGACTATCGCCATCCATCTGACCCATCAGCAACGCAGGACGATCCTGGCCCCGATTCGGGCCCGGCTCTGGAGAATCGCCATGGGGGCGGTCTGGTTCCTGGTCGCGCTCACCACGTTCGGGGCCTACCGACTGAACGTACCGCTCAGTGAACCCCGCTTGTGGGGTCCGGTTCTGGCGGTGGCCATTACCTTCTCCATTCTGCCGTTCATCGATTGGGAGTCCACGCTCTTGCGCCTGAGCGGCGAGATCCTCATGGGCCTCAGCGCCATCCTCGTGATCGCCGCGTTGGCCCTGGCTTCGACCCTCGCCCCGATTCGATCCCTCGTCTTCATCGACTACTTCGCCATCATCTCGTTAACCGCAGCTTTGGGGGATCGGTGGATCCACTTCTCGGCGACCAGCATCCTCCTGATCCTCAACTTCGTCATGCCATACGCATTCGGGGAAACGTTACGGCCAACTCAAGAGGTCATCGTCCAAAGCGCCACACTTATCGTGGTCGCCGTCGTGTTGAGCGCGGTGACCAGCGAGTTCCGCTGGGAGGCGTACCAGGGCTATACCCGCGAACTTGAGTTGCGACGCCGAGAGACCCAACTCGAACGCCTCTACGAAGTGTCCCGGACGATGGCCGATGGCCAGAGCCTGGGGACGGTGTTACCCACGCTCGTCGGCAAGATCGGCTCATTCCTCGATGCTCAGCTCGGATTCGTATTGCTTCATCAACCGAGATTTGGTTCCCTGGTCGTCGTCAGCCCTATCTGGACATCGGGGAACGAACTCGACATTGGTGCATACGACATATCCCTTCGGGAACATAACTACTTGACGTCGGTGTTCTTGAATCGCCAGTCTGCACGTTTTGTCGCTCAGGCCGAACCGGATGCTGGCATCCTCTACGAGCTTGGTATCAAAACGGCGCTCTCAGTTCCGTTGTTGGTCGAGCAGCGACCGATCGGCGTCATGGTTATCGCTGACAAACTCGACGGAGACTTCACTGAAGATGACCTGGAAGCCTTTGAATCTTTGGCGGCCCCCGCAGCCCTCATCCTGGCGCAACTTGAGCGATACGAGGCGGCCGCCGAGACGTCAAAGCGGATGGAAGATGTGGCACAGATGAAGACCGACTTCGTAAGCGTCGTGAGCCATGAGCTGCGAACCCCTTTGACCTCGATCATCGGTTCGCTAGCCACGCTCGCCCGCCCCGAGTTGGCCCCCAAGGAGCCGGCCGCCCGCGATCTCCTGCACTCGGCCAGAACTCAATCAGATCGATTGCGACGCCTGATCGAGGACTTGTTGATGGTTTCACGAATCGACAACAACGCCCTTCCCCAGCACCCGGTCCCGGTCCAGCTTCGAACGTTCGTAGACGAGACGACCGCCATGATTCCTGGCGCGCAGGGACTCGTGAGATCCTCGGTTCACAAAGACGTCGGCATTGAAGTGGACCCGGACCACCTTTCTCGCATCCTGCGCAACCTCATCGAAAACGCCCTGAAATACGCACCGAACCAGGTCATCGACATCGGAGCTCAACAAACCGGCAGTACCGTCCGCATTCAGGTCATCGACCATGGCGACGGCATTCGCGAAGACCTCCGTGACGTCGCCTTTGAACGATTCGCTCAATTGGCCCCCGCTGCGACGAGACACCAGGGCGGAACCGGCCTCGGGTTGTGGATTGTCCGATCGCTGACCGAGGCGATGGGGGGTCTCATCGAACTTACCGACACTCCCGGAGGCGGAGCCACCTTCACGGTCACGCTCCCGTTAAGGGCCGGATTCATGACCAATCGGGCCGACCCCGAATTTGCCCCACTCAGCAATGTCCCGGGCAGTCCGGCCAGAGGAGCCAGGGACTCAACCTAGAAATCGGCCCGGGGGCTATTCGCCAGGGGCAGCCGCGATGGCGTCGAATCCACCGTCGACGTGAATAACCTCACCGGAGGTCATGAGCGCCCAATCGGACATGAGGACACACGCCATTCTGGCGACGGGTTCCGGGTCGGTCGGATCCCATCCGAGGGGAGCTCGAGTCTCCCAGATGTCTTCAAATCCCCGGAAACCAGGAATCGATTTGGCGGCCACGGTGCTGAGTGGGCCGGCTGCCACCGCATTCACCCGAATGTGATCTGCCCCAAGATCTCTGGCTAGATATCGGGTTACAGCCTCAAGCGCTACTTTGGCAACCCCCATCCAGTCGTACACCGGCCAGGCTTTCGAATTGTCGAAATCGAGCGTAACCAATCCTCCTCCACCGGCTGCCTGGAGGAGGGGTCGTAGCCCGACCGCCAGCGTCTTGTAGGAAAACGCCGAGGTGATAAAAGCAGTCTGAGCGCTTTCGGGCGGAGTGTTGAGGAAGTTGCCGCCCAGCGCATCCTCCGGTGCATAGGCAATGGCGTGGAGAGCGCCATCAATCTTTCCCCACTTGTCTGTGAGGGCGACTACGAGAGCATCCATGTGCGAGGGATCGTTGATGTCCAACTCGTACACATCGGCCGGTTGCGGCAATCTTGCGGCGGTTCGTTCGGTGAGTCGCAGCCCGCGACCAAATCCGGTCAGAACTATCTCGGCGCCCTCCTCCTGGGCAATGCGCGCGATGTGAAACGCAATCGAATCGTCCGTCAATACTCCAGTGATGAGGAGTTTCTTGTCCGTCAGAATTCCCATTTGCC
>CAJQPD010000062.1 GCA_905480085.1 uncultured Acidimicrobiia bacterium | reverse complement strand
ATCCTTCTTCAATATCGAACATATGTTCGATTATCGTCCAGAAACACTCACCCGTCAAGGGGTCTGTTCTTGCCGGTGTGGCCTAATTCCGGTACACAACCGGCAGGCGGCGTTCATCAGCGGAGAGCTCTGGCTCATCGGGCCGTCCCGTTTGTCGTAGGGTGAGCGTACGTCAGCATATGTTGGAGGTGTCTGCATGTCACTCGTTGAATTCGCGCAAGATGGCGCGGTTGGTCTGATTACCCTCAACCGCCCACCAGTCAACGCTCTTTCGGAGGAGCTCTCGGCCGATCTGACCGTGGCGATACAACACGCTGAAGATCCATCCGTGCGAGCCGTGGTCATCTACGGCGATCCCCACTTTGCGGCTGGAGCCGATATCAAAGGGTTCCAGGCGGCATTCGACGCCGGCGTCAAAGACGAACTGGCCACGACTCTTGCTACGGTGATCCGCCGACTCGAACAGCTCAGGAAACCGACCATCGCGGCCGTTCAAGGCTTCGCCCTGGGTGGTGGGTTGGAGCTAGCCCTCGGGGCCGATTTCCGCTACCTGGCCGACAATGCCAAGGTCGGTCAACCTGAGATCCTGCTCGGCATCATTCCCGGTGCCGGTGGCACACAACGATTGCCGCGGGTGGTGGGTTTTCAGAAAGCCAAGGAGATGAATTTCTCGGGCCGCCAGGTCGGGGCCGAAGAGGCGCTGGCGATCGGCCTGGCCGATAAGGTGCTGCCGGTCGAAGAACTGCTCGAAGTGGCCCTCGCCGACGCGGCTGACTGGGCGACCAGGGCAACGCTAGGGCTAGCGGCTGTGAAACGGGCGATGGGCGATGGCTGGGGTCGGCCGATCGATGAGGCCATGAAGGCCGAGGCAGAAGCGTTTCAGGACGTGTTCTTCACTGAAGATGCCAAAGAAGGGGTGGCCGCCTTCATCGAGAAGCGCAAGGCCGACTTCACCGGCCAATAGCAGTGCGGCCGTTGATCAGAACCGATCGGCGAGGCGCTGCAGGTTCTTTTTCCAGATCAGGCGGAGAACCGGTTCCGAAATCGGGCGGAATAGGTTGCCCCCGAAGTACCAGGGCATATCGAGCTCTTCTGCCCAGGTGAAGCGGGTCCGATCGTTTCCGAGATCCGTGAGCCTGAAAATGCCTTCGCCTTTGACCACCCCCGAGTGGGTGGCGATCATTGTATGTGGTGGTTCCCAGACGGTGAAGGTCAGGACATCGACGGTTTTGAGCGGCCCGACTTTCGTGAGCACTTCGATAACGGTCCCGACTCCGGTCCTCTGATCCCCCCGGTAGGTGAGGGAATCGGCGTCGGCCATCCATTCGACGTGACTGTCCAGGTTGGCGAGATCGGCCCATACGGTGTCGATCGGGGCGTTGATATCAATGAAGACTTCTGTGGCCATGCGCTCAGACTACCGAGATGCCGAAGAACTGGTAATCAGCCAGGTTCCCGGTCGGATGACAGCTCCTAGGAGTCGAAGCCAACTCCGAAGCGGTCGAGCAGTCGTAGCCACAGCCCCCGTTTGCCGTCGCGGCTGTCCGAGGTTTGGATGGCTTTTCGGGTGATTTGAACGCCTGCCCAGCGCAACGGTTCAGGTGGGAACGGGAAAGGCTTCTTGCGAACCATTTCGAGCTCGGTTCGCTCGGTTGTTGCCCCAAAGGCGAGATCCAGGCCGACTCGAGCGCCGAACCGGCTGGCAGCCACCCCCAATCCGGTGTACCCGGCCACCCAGGTAAGCCGCCCTTTGTGGGTCGTCCCCCAGGTGGCGGTGAACTGGGTAGTGGTGGCGATCGGCCCGCCCCAGCGATGGGTAAAACGTAGTCCTTCGAGTTGGGGAAACGTTTCGAAGAAGTGCTTGGCGAGGACCCCGTGCGTCGTGTCCTGTTGATCGTGTCGCGGGTCGAGTCCATTGTTGAAGTGGTAGGTGGCATCCCAGCCACCCCAGAGAATGCGGTCGTCTTCGGTGAGGCGGTAGTAGTGGAACTGGTTGGAGGCGTCGCCGATTCCGTCGCGCTCGTTCCATCCGATCGAGGACATCTGTTCCGAGGAGAGCGGTTCGGTCATGAGCACGTGGTCGTAGACGGGGATCACGTAGCGGCGGGGACGCCGCACCGGACCCGGATAGGCGTTCGTGGCCATAAGGACCCGCTCGGACCGGACGGTACCTCCCGGGGTGGTCACATCGACCTTCGTGCCATTCACGGAAATAGCGCGCGCCGGCGTGTGTTCGAAGATCGTGGCGCCGAGCGACTCCGCGGCTCGGCGTAAACCCCAACTGAGCCGGCCAGGGTCGACCAGCGCCATATCACTGCGACGGAGCAAGCCGCCGAGGTAGGTAGGTGAGTGCACTCTGGAGCGCATCGAGTCACCGTCGAGCAGTTCGACGGCAAAGTCGTACTGTGCATGTGTCGTATGGCTCTCCAGTAATGATTCGAGGTGCCAGGGTTCGGTGGCGACGTCGATTTCGGCGGCCCGGTGGTAGTCGGCGACGATCCCGTGCTGATCAATCGCTACGTCGATTGCATCGAGATTCTCGCGACCCATCCGAACGAGGGTACTGAGGTCGTCTGGCCAATGGGAGAGCCCGTTCTCGAGGCCGTGGGTTAGCGAACTATCGCAAAACCCTCCGTTGCGCGAACTTGCACCGAAGCCACACCGCTCGGCTTCAAGCACGACGACGGTCAGTCCGGGCTGTTCCTCGAGGGCCTGGATGGCCGCCCACAGGCCGGTGAATCCTCCACCGATCACGGTGAGGTCGGCGTTGACCGACTCGTGGAGGGGCGCAGCGACCGGGGGAGCGTCAGGACGGTCCCACCAGAAGACGTCCGGCTTGGCGTCTTTAAGTGCCTGGCTTGCCCAGCCGGAGGCTTCCACTATCGCCCGCTCATGATTCGGCAGCGGTTCTTTCGACCGCCGCCAGGATTCTCTGGTAACCGGTGCAGCGGCAAAGGTTGCCGGACAGTCCGATCCGGATTTCCTCCTCGGTGGGCGACGGGTTGCGGGTTAGCAGGGCCTGGGCCGACATGATCATGCCAGGGGTACAGAACCCGCATTGCACACCGCCTTCTTCAAGGAGGTTCCGTTGCAGTGGGTGCAGGTTGTCGCCGTCGAGGATCCCTTCGACGGTAGTCACCTCTCGTCCCTGGGCTTGCGCCGCCAGGTATGAGCATGAATTCACGGGTTGGCCGTCGATCAGCACCATGCAGGCACCGCACTCGCAATCATCACAGCCTTCTTTGGTGCCGGTCAGCCCGATCTCGGTGCGCAAAACGCTCAGCAGATTTCGGTCCATGGCGGCATTGATCGGGTAGCGAACTCCGTTTACTTCCAATTCGTATGTCTCGTTCATCGGGCCGCTCCTATCCCCAGGCTTCGGTTGACGGGGACGCCGATCGGTTCTCCGCCAGCCCGGCGAGCAGCCGCGTCGAGTGCCCGGGCGGCCATGACGCCGATGGTGTGGCGCCGGTACCGGTCTGATCCGCGCAGGTCGCTGATCGGAACTGCCTGGTCCGAGGCCATCGCCCCGATGACCGTGGCGGCCTCGACCGGCGATAGTCCGACCATTGCGTCGCTCGCGTTGGCGAGTTCGACGATGGTCGGGGCAACCGACGTCATCGCCACCCGGCCCGACACGATGCTCCCATCTTCGGCCAGCACAACGGATGCTCCCGCACCAACCACCGCGATTTCCATGGCGCGCCGGTATTCGAGTCGTACGTAGGCGCTACCCGATCGGGCTGGTGGGTGGGGGATGATGATGTACACGCAGAGTTCGTCGGGGTTGGCACTGGTCCGGCCCGGTCCGGTCCATAAGTCCGACAGCGCAACCTGACGGGTGCTGCCGACGGAATGCAGTTCGACCACGGCCCCCAGTGTCACGAGCGGTGCCCCCGTGTCCATGGCGGGTGATCCGTTCATTACGTTGCCACCAATGGTCCCGACGTTGCGGGTCGACGGCGATCCGATCAGCGCCGCCGCGTCGGCTAACCCCGGATACCTTTCAACGATCATCGGGTCGTTCATAAGCCGGCTGTGAGTCACACCGGCCCCGATCCGGACTTGACCGTTCACGGTCTCGATCTTCGACAGCGCGGTCACCCGGTCAATGGCTACCAACGAGTCGGGGAGTGGTGCCTTCCCCTGCCGGGCTCCAACCACCAGATCGGTCCCCCCGGCGATCGGTCGGGCGCCTGCGGCCAACGAGGTCAGGATTTCGTCGAGTGAGTTGGCGATGGTCAGGCTCATGTCGCTTCCTCCTGAAGGGTTTCCCAGACCCGTTCGGCAGTCATGGGCAACAGCCGGACCGGTTTCCCGACCAACTTGGCGATGGCGTTCGAAATGGCTGCGGCGGTGGCCACGTTGGGGGCTTCGGCAATCGGTTTCGATCCGTACGGTCCCATGTCCGGCGTGTAAATCTCGGCAAAGTGGATGGTGATCGGCGGGGCGTCCGCCATCGTTTGGAGCTTGTACTCAAGCAGAGCCGGGTTCTTCTGTTTGGCGTCGTCGCCATAGACCGTGCGCTCCGTCAGTGCTTGACCGATACCCATCATGACCCCGCCCTCGACCTGGCCCGATGCACCCAC
>CAJQPD010000061.1 GCA_905480085.1 uncultured Acidimicrobiia bacterium | reverse complement strand
TACCCGATGACTACCGGACCCCGCCGTGGAACGAAATGGTCATTCATGAACTCCACCTCGGCACTTTCACTGATCCACCTGGCGACACCCCCGGGAATTTTGAGTCGGCGATCGGACGCCTCGGCCACCTGAAGCGTTTGGGAGTCAACGTCATCGAATTGATGCCACCGATGGAGTTCGCCGGCGAACGGTCCTGGGGATACAACCCTGCCCACCCTTTTGCCATCGAGTCGAACTATGGAGGTCCTACTGCGTTCAAGCACTTCGTGCAGGCTGCCCACGAAGCCGGCATCGCCGTGTTCATGGACGTCGTCTACAACCACTTCGGCCCGTCCGACCTGGACCTGTGGCAATTCGACGGTTGGACGGACGACGACGACGGGGGCGGCGGTATTTACTTCTACAACGACTGGCGCGGCCAGACCCCTTGGGGACACACCAGACCTGACTACTCGAGACCGGAAGTGCGGGAATACCTACGCGACAACGCCCTCATGTGGCTCGAAGAGTTTCGAATCGATGGGCTGCGATGGGATTCCACCGCCCACATTCGTAACGTTTGGGGGGGGTCTGATCCAGGAGCGAACCTGGATGACGGATGGAGCCTCATGCGCTGGATCAACGATGAGATCAACGCCAGGCAGCCATGGAAAGTGTCGATTGCAGAGGACCTACTCGGCGACCCGGCCATTACTGAACCGACTTCCAATGGGGGAGCGGGGTTTGATGCTCAGTGGGACGACCGGTTTGTGCACCCGATTCGCTCAATACTGACCCTTCGGGAGGATCAAGGTCGCGACATGACGTCGGTCGCTCGCGCCATCGACCACCGGTATGGCGATGACGCGTTTCGACGGGTCGTCTACACGGAGTCACACGACGAAGTCGCCAACGGAAGCGCCCGCCTTCCCGAGGAGATCTGGCCCGGCAACGCCAATGGGTGGCACGCCCGCAAGCGAGCTGCGCTCGGAGCACTGCTCGTCTTTACGGTACCGGGTATTCCCATGATCTTTCAGGGCCAGGAACTCCTTGAAGACCAGTGGTTCCGCGACGACCATCCGATCGACTGGGACCGACTCGACACCGAATCAGGTGTGGTGCGCATGTACCGGGACCTTATCGGGTTGCGCCGCAACCTCGGCGGAAGATCGGCAGGTCTCACCGGTCAGCATGTGCGAGTCCATCACGTCAACCAAGAGGACAAGGTGGTCGGCTTCTACCGATGGGACCAGTCCGGACCCAACGACGATGTCCTGGTGGTCGCCAACTTCGCCGAAAAACGTCACGAGACATACGTCGTCGGGGCGCCCATGGAGGGGACGTGGGACGTCCTTTTCGATGGTGACGCGCCTGTCTATCACGAAAGCTACGAGGGCAGCGGTGCATCCCGGGTGGAAGCCACCGTCGGCGAGGTCGACGGTATGCCGGCTTCAGTGACCATCGGTTTGGCCCCGTACTCAGCGGTCATCCTCAGCCGGGCCGACTGAACCAGGTCCCAATCACAGTCATCTACCGTCTAGCTCAGACCGGCCACCGACAGACCCGTCACACCGTGCCGATCTATGGAGTCGGCGACCAGGCCGCTCGATTTTGCCTCTTCTACGAACCGCATCAGGAACTCAAGACCGGCCGGATGGCGATCTCGAGGTGTGCCGATCGCCTGCTGAACCACGGAAAACCGGCCGTCGAGAACTCGGGCCCCCGGGAGGTTTTTGACTTCGGACATCAACCCCGGTCGGAGACCCGCCAGGGCATCCAAACCGCGTTCGAGGAATACATCCAGCGATGAATACGGACTCTCGACCTGCACCAGTTGGGCGTGCTTGAGATTCCGCTCCAGCCACAACCCGTATGCCGCTCGAGCTTTCACACATACCGTATGACCCGGTTGATCAACAGCCTCTACGGTCTCGATCGGAGACCCGGCCGGAACCAAATACGTGCTTTCAATCTCCGCGTACGCCGCGGTGAAGTTGATGAATTCGGCGCGAACTGGCTCGGCTCCAATATTGGCAATATCCCATTCGGCTACGGCATCGGATACGTCTCCGGGGTTCGGGTACGTCAGATATTCAACACCCACGTCAAGTTGGCCAGCAAGGGCAGCAGCCAAATCAGGAGACACCCCGACCGGTGTGCCATCTGTCCCTGTGGACGTGACAAGCAAGAAGTTGCTCAGGTTGATGCCAGCCCGCAAGGTACCGGTTGGCGCTATCGCTGTGATGGCCGCCTGGGAGGGATTCAGATGTTGCACAGCCACGACTCTAACCGTGACCAGGATGGCCCGTCCGATGGCCGGTCTGCGCGCGACCTCTCGTTAAGAGCTCCCCCGATCACGGTTGAGCGACGAGCCATTGGCGCACCTGTTCGGCAACGACCGGATCGCCGGCCAGGTCGGAGTGACGACGACCACCGATCACAGCTACATGAGTGGCTTCAACGCGCCGCCGACGCCCCCGGCCAGTCCCGCTGGGCACCCGAACGATGAGATCTCCAAGAAGCGTGCCGAGAGGATGTCTTGGATCGCCGGTCAAGACTCCGGCGATGAAGTGTTGCGTTATGCCCTCCGGTTCGGGGACCACCTGAGTTCCGCCCTCGTCGCCAGTCTGGGGATCGTCCCCGCCGATGGAGCCAGAACGTAAGTCCTTGAGACCGGCGCTGCGGCGTTCCAGGAACTGGCTCAGCGGTCGGGTTTCAGGTGACACTCGAAGGCCCAACGAGGCCAGGTGAGCACCCTTGGCCAGAGGAGCGCCCAGGTGCGGAGACCCGAGCGTAACCAGACGACGCACCACGTTCGACCACTCGAGTTGAACCGACTGCCCGGTCTGAACCGCACTGCGTGCCACGAGCCCGCCCATCGAATTGCCAACCAGAGCGATCTCGTCGAGGGCCACCGGCCAGGCGCGGAAGAGGTCTTCCAGCAGGTCGGACAGGTGGATCCCGTTCTCGGCGACAGATCGGCCGGTGTTGTAGCGCATCAGGAGGGGGGTGAATCCCGCAGAAGACAACAAGCGGGCCAATCCCGGGATTGGTTCATCCGAGGTCGGATCGGCCGTCCAGCAGCGCTCTGTCTCGCCAAGTCCATGGATCAACACGACCACGCGAGGAGTAGGGACCTCAAACGCCAACGCCAACGCGTCGCGAGTCGGGGAAATCTGAGCACCGTCATCATCTCTCATGCTCATGTCTATCGCCAGGGGACTCGCCTGCACGGCTAATTGGTCGCCCCACACGGCGTTGGCGACAGCTTGCACGCCACTTCCGACTCTCGAGTCCCACAGGCGTGGCACCGGCCGAACTCGTTGGACGACCGAACCGCCAACGGCCAGGATCTTTCCCAAGGCCCAGCCTGTCATACGCACCGAGTTGTAAACCGCCCCAACCGATTTCAGATAAACGTCTCGAGCGGGATCGATTGGCGGACCCACCAGGTCAAACCAGCGACTGACGATCGCTCGATGCATCCCCTCGACAGGTTCTGCAAAACGTTCGACCGTCAGGGTTACCAGATCGCCGAGTCCAGACCAATCATCAGATGCGGTTTGATCAGGCACAGTTCGTTGGCTACCTGGTCGGGTGGGAGGTTTGATCTGGCGAGGATACCTGGTTCCTCCGGCAAGCTCGGAAATGCCGGCATGAAGGACAATCTGGACGGTGCCACCGGGTGTAGGTTGAAGACATCCGAACGAGGGAAGCAAGGGTTATGAAGGTCTTGGTGGCAGTAAACAGAGGGCCGAGCGCCCGCAAGGTGCTCGAATTTGGTGCGCGTCTCGCCGATCAGACATCGGGCACGCTGCAGGTACTGCATGTCATCTCGAACGAAGAGCGTGAAGCCCGTGAGCAGGTCCCCGGGCAAAGCCGCTACGTCGATGTAATGATGGATGAGGCTCGACGAGACCTCACGACCAAACTGAGCGAAATCGGCATTGTCGACGCCGCCGACACGGTGATGGTTCGAGTTGGTGCACCGGTTGCGGAAATTGAGAAAGTCGTTGCCGAAGTTGAGCACGACGTACTGGTTATCGGCATGCGCCGGCGTTCACGAGTCGGCAAGTTTCTGCTCGGCAGCGACCTCCAACAAGTACTTTTGGTGAGCAAGCACCCCGTTGTAGCAGTCCCGACCGACGACCTCACCTGAAAAGGTGCAGCGCTCAGTCGTTTCGTCGGCTAGTTCGACAATGGGGTCTCGAACCCGGTAGCGTGCCCCAAATCGGACAGAATCGCTCGTGAAGACACCAACCTCATCAAAGATCGCCTTTATCGGGTCACATTCGGTTCGCAAGACCAATGCCGTGCACTCCTTTGCCGGCGCCGTGGGTCGAAGCGGGCGAAGTGTGGAGGTCGGACGTGAAGTCATCAGATTCAACCCACTCGGACTGAATGAGGGCTCCACTCCCGAGGCCCAACTGTGGGTCATCATGGCGCAAATCCAGCAGGAGTTAGAGCTCCGGTATCGGGCTGAGGTGCTGGTGACCGACCGGGCGGTTATCGACAACTTCGCGTATTTCCTCCGGGCGACCGGAGGTGACGACCCATTCGACGTAAAGCCACTGGTCCGAAAGTGGTCCGATACGTATGACCTTTTCGTTCGATTGCTTCCCGATGTGCCGCTCAAGGTCGATGGAGTCCGAAGCATCAACCGAAAGTTCCGAGACGAGATCGAGTCGATACTGGACCTGATCCTGCCGTCCTACGTCCCGGAGGATCGACTGGTCACGATTCGGGCATCAGAGATAACCGAGGGCTTCGATTGGGCGAACCTCATCGAGCGCCTCGTCGGCCCCCCCGATCAAGCCGAACCCGTAGTTCCCCAGCCGGTATCTTTGCATCCGACGTTGTGGGACTAGCCGGACCAGCACACTCGCAGTCGAGGTGGGACGGTTGAGGCAGCGATCGAACTGGCGTGAGTAGAAGTAGTCGCGTCAGGTTCGGGTCACGATTCAGTTCAACCAGGGGCAGAACCCGTCCTCGATCAAAGCGGTGATCTCAGGAGGTA
>CAJQPD010000060.1 GCA_905480085.1 uncultured Acidimicrobiia bacterium | reverse complement strand
AATGAATCCAGACGACGGCCGGGTCGTGACCGCGTTCATTTCGGCGGCGTTGGCTGGCAAGCCGTTGCCGCTATTCGGCGACGGGTCCCAGACCCGGTCCTTTTGTTACGTCGACGACGTTGTCGACGGTTTGAAGGTAATTGTCGACCGACAATTACCCGGACCCTTGAACCTCGGAAGCGATGCCGAGATCAGCATGCTTGAGTTGGCCGACGCCGTGCAAGCATTGCTCGGCCAGTCAGGACGCACGTTTCTGGCGCTTCCCGATGGTGACCCTAAAGTCCGGAGACCAGACTTGCGGGCTGTTCATCATGCGACCGGATGGCGAGCCAGAACGGATCTTGCCACCGGTTTGGAGAGAACCGTCGAGTACCTGAGAGGCCAGACATGACCTATTCCAAACTGACGGTAATAATTCCGGTTTTCAACGAGCGGCGTACGATCGCCGAGGCGATCCGACGTGCCCGCTCGGAACCCCTGCCGGTCGATCGGGAGTTGATCGTCGTTGATGACGGTTCGACCGATGGTACCCAGGAGGTCGTACGGCAGTTGGTGGACTCGACTGTTCGATTCATCGAGCAGCCGTCCAATCAGGGAAAAGGGGCGGCGGTTCGGAGAGGGATTGAAGCGGCCACCGGCGATGTGTTGGTCATTTATGATGCCGATCTGGAATACGATCCGCGTGACTGGGTGGCCATGCTTCGGCCGCTTAACGAGGGATTGGCCAAAGTGGTGTACGGGTCGAGATTCACCGGCGAGCGTCGCAACATGATGTTCTGGCATTGGGTCGGGAATCGCTTCTTGAGCCTGGTGACCAATGTCCTTTACAACACCACGATCTCAGACATGGAGACATGTTCAAAAATGATTGATACGAAGGTAGCCCAGGGTCTCGTTTTGACCTCGAACCGCTTTGACATCGAACCGGAGATTACGGCCAAGCTCCTCCGGTCCGGCCATCGCATCTGGGAGGTTCCGATTACGTACGCTGGTCGCGAAGTCGACGAAGGCAAGAAGATCAGTTGGAAAGACGGCCTTCCGGCGCTGGTCGCCTTGGTGAAATGGCGGTTCGTGCCGAGACGCCATTGGAGCCGGTCAGAATGAGAGCTGTTGTGACAGGCGGTGCAGGGTTCATCGGGTCGCATCTTGTTGACAGGCTCGTCAATGAAGGCGACGAGGTCCTGGTCATTGATGACCTGTCTTCTGGCCATCTCGACAATCTGAAGTCCGCTCGTGAATTCGGCAGCGTGAAGGTCCACACCATGGATATTCTTGATCGTGACCTCGGCGTGGTACTGGGTCGGTTCCGACCCGACACGGTGTTCCATCTTGCCGCCCAGGCCTCGGTGTCCGTATCCATGGCAGACCCGATGTATGACGCTCAGGTCAATGTACTGGGGACCATTTCGGTGCTTGAGGCCTGCCGCCGATCCGGGGCAGGGAGGATTGTGTTTGCCTCATCGGGGGGTGCTCTTGCCGGACCCGGTTCGGCCATCCCGACGAAGGAGACTCAGAAGCCTCGCCCGATTTCGCCGTATGGCGTCGCCAAGTTGGCGGCGAGCGAATATTTGGCCATGTATCAGCGAACGTATGGCCTTGACCATGTCGTAATCGCTCCAGCCAACGTCTACGGGCCACGGCAAAGGGCCCATGCCGAGGGCGGTGTGGTGGCCATCTTTGTTGAGACACTGATGGCGGGAAGGCCAGGAACTATTTTCGGAGGGGGCGGCCAAACCCGGGATTTTGTCTTTGTGGCAGATGTGGCAGACGCTTTCTTCCGGGCGAGTCGAACCACGAATGTCGGGCGGACGTACCATATCGGTACTGGCACGGAAACGAGTATCTCGGATTT
Organism: uncultured Acidimicrobiia bacterium; assembly: GCA_905480085.1. Classification (GTDB taxonomy): domain Bacteria; phylum Actinomycetota; class Acidimicrobiia; order Spongiisociales; family JAENVV01; genus JAENVV01. The sequence continues at coordinate 4,159 of CAJQPD010000060.1, read as the reverse complement.
GTATGGCCTCATTGCCAAGGCCACCGGTGGTCCGGCCACCCCGATCTTCGAAGCTGCCAAACCGGGAGATATCGAGAGATCGGCGCTTGACGCATCGGCAGCCGTGCGAGGCCTTGATTGGGCCCCATGGACGGCGGTTGTCGAAGGAGTAGCCGAGACGGTTCGCTCGTACCGCTAGCGGAATAGGTCTTCGTCTGGTGGTCGAACGAGGTCGACGGCCCGTCCCTCACCGCGGAGGTTGAGGCCACGCACCACCGCCACGGGAGTGCCGGTCGCCTTACCCATGACCAGATCCGCGGCCGCCGCTAGCTCATCGACGGCGGCTACCTCGGTTACCTCAAGCATCGAACCAAAGGTGTCTGAAGTTCCCCGGTAATCGATCAGGGCTGGTAGCCCGGAGATGCCGATGGCCACGTCGGTCAACCCCCGTCTCCATGCCCGCCCGAACGTGTCCGTGATGATCACGCCGAGCGAAGTGCCGGATGCCCGTTCGAGGCGTTGCCGGATGCGGTGGGCGCTGGCATCGGGATCTCTCGGGAGGAGAACGACGTTTCCTGGCTCGACGTTCGAACGGTCAACGCCGGCGTTGGCGCAGATGAACCCGTGCCTGGTTATCGAAATGATCAGCTCTCCGCGCCGACGGATGATCTCGGCCGATTCGGCTTCGACGATGGCCTTGCGGGCTTCGTCGGTGGCTGCTGCCAGTACAGATCCTTCAGCTTTGGATACGATTTTATGAGTGACAACCACGATATCGGCGTTCTGGAGGGGACGGGGGAGCGCGGCCAGGATCAGATCGGCGACCTCGTCGCCGGCTTTGACTTCCCCGATGCCAGGCACCCCAAAAATCTCGAGGTTCACAGCACCTCGATCAGCCACTCGGCAAAGTTGACAGAAGATTCCATGGTTGCCAAACGGGTGTTACGGACGTGAACCGTCGCCCCGAGAACGGTCAGGTGGCCCCGGTCAGTCGCATCTTGCTGGTCGATGACGAGTTCGTTGATAAGTCCGCCGTAGGCAGCGAGAACACCCTCATTGCCCGGCGGCAAGCCGAGCGAAACCAGCACACGATCGGCCGGACCCTTTAGGGTCTTTCCCCCGATCAGAGGACTCACCGCGATCGCTCGCGGTCGGTCCATGATGGCATCGGATATGCCGGCGACGGCGAGGATCGGCCAGATCGAAAGGGGAGGATTGCTCGGGCCGATGACGATGGCATCGGCGTTGGTGATGGCCGAGATCACGCCAGGGGCGGGCGTTGCGAGTTTGGCGCCGGCGAATCTCAGATCGATTACTTCGTCCTGGTGCCCGCGCGTGACGAAGTATTCCCGAAATGACAGCCAGTCGCCGTCAGCGGTGAGGATTTCGGTGCGAAGCGATTGATCGGTGGCCGGCAGGATGGTTGCTTCGATGCCGAGCACCTCAGCCATTCGCCCGATGATTTCCGAAAGCGGGATCCCCCGATGGAGTTCGATGGTCCGGAACAGTTTGGCGGCGATATCGCGGTCGCCGATCCGCATGGCCGTGTCGATCCCGAAGTCCCCAAGTCGGTTCATGACCGCAAATGAGTCGTAGGCAAGTCCGAAGCCGGCCTCAGATTCGGAGCCGACGATGGTGTACATGACCGTGTCGAGATCCGGAGATACAGCCAGTCCGTAATCGGTGTCGTCGTCGCCCACGTTGACGATCACGGTGAGGTCTACCCCGGGGGCGCGAGCCAATCCGCGCGCAAGTCGCGCCCCTCCGACTCCACCCGATAACATGACGATATTCATGGCGTGGCCTTTGGTTGATTGGTCGGCAATCTAGTCTCCCCAACCGGCCAGATTGCCTAGGCGCACAGACAACGACACAATGGATCTGATGGCAACAGCAAATTTCACCTCACTCGCGACCGTGGCCGTCGCCGTCTACGCCTCTGATGCGTCGAGGGTTCGTAGCATTCTGAAGACCACGGCCATCGGCGAGGTCGCCGAACGGTTCGTGATCGGTGGCGGCGTGCCCAGCCAGCAAGCAGCTACTGGAGCTTCCGCGCACTGGGTGAAGACGACGACTGAACTCATCGAGCAGCTAACCCCGGATATCACTCACGTGTGGCTGATCCACGACGATGCCGTGCCAAGGCCCGATGCCCTGCGGGCCCTCGTCCAGGCCGCCGAACAGATCGACGCTTCGCTGGTCGGTTCCAAGGTTCTGACCGCCGCCAATTCGGCGATACTCGAATCGGTCGGTGGATCCACCGACGTTTTTTTGGTCGCGGATACCGGGTTGGCGGCCGGCGAGCTCGATCAAGAGCAATATGACGTCGTCCGAGATGTCGCCTTCGTTCCCGGCGAATCCGTGTTGATCCGGCGTGATCTGCTCAAGGGCCTCGGCGGGCCTGATCGATTGCTCCCGCCCCTAACCCAGGCGATTGACTTCGCCGGCCGAGCCCGTTCGGCAGGAGGCCGGGTGGCAGTTGTCCCGTCATCGGAGGTAGTCCATGCGGGAACCTGCCACGCCCAGCTACCGGCATGGCGCGAGCCGGCGGCCCGATGGCGAGCCAGTGCCAAAATGTATTCTGGCTGGACCACTGCCTGGGTTCTGCCAGTGGCGGTATTGGTCGGGCTGGTCGATGCTGCCGGTCGCCTGCTTATGTTTGAGGTGCGGCCGATTCTGGACCTGCTTATGGGGGTCGGGTGGAGCTTGAAACACCTGCCAAACACCTGGGTGGTCCGGCGTCAGGCGCGCAAGATCGCTCAGGTCGACGATGGAGAACTTTTCAGGTACCAGCGGTCGGGGTCGTTGTCTCTCGCCCAGTTGGGGTCGGACCTGACCGTCTGGGCCAGGGCGCGGTCAAATCGATTGGGGCTCGCCTCTCGTTTGGATGAGGAGCGCATGTTCTGGCAGCGACCGGGTTTCGGTTACCTGATCGCGGCGTTGTTCGCGGTCGTCATCGGGACGCGTTCGCTGCTCCTCTCGGGTATGCCGGTGGCCGGCTATGTCCTGGCACTTCCGCAGGGTCCCGGTTCTGCGATCGCTTCGTATGCCGGTGCATGGAATCCGATCGGATTCGGGACGGCCGGTCCCGGCCATCCGGCCGTGGCGGCCCTGGCCATGGTGCAGCTGGTCTTTGCTGATTCTGCGCTGCTGGTGATTGTGACGGGATCCGTGCTGGTGGGACTTTTCGGGATGCGGCGATTACTGCGCACGTTCGGGATCGATGGGGTTCCGGCGGTGCTCGGTGGCTTGGCGGCGATGGGAACGCTCGCCGCCGTGGTCTATGGAGACGCCGGCTACTGGCCGGCGTTTCCGGCGATCGCCGCCACCCCGTGGATGATTACCAGTGTGGTGGTCGCCTGGCCGAAGGAACGTCGCCAACGGATCGGCCGCCTTGGAGGCTTGTTGCTGGCGAGTTTCGTGGTTGCTGCCTTCGCTCCGTTGGCTTTGATCGGCGCACTCCTGGTGGCTCTGTTGTGGGCGGTGTTTGGTACCGGTTCGAAGTTCTCCGTCCTCATCAGAGCGTTGGGCGGGGGAATTGGTGGGCTGGCTATGTTGGGTCCGTGGCTATGGTTTTTGGATCTTGAGGACGTCATTAGCGGAGGTTCCGCCCTGCCGTTCTCGCCACCGCTCTGGTGGGTGGTCGGTCTTGGGGCTGGGGTGTTTCTGGCTGTCCTGGCCGGATCCGAACCGTATTTGAATATCGCCGGTGTCGGAGCGCTGGTTCTGATAGCCGGTTCGGTTCTCTTGTTGATCTCGGATGGCTTGGAGCCGTCTGCTGCCGGCATGGTGCTGGTCGCCCTCGGTACGGCGTTGGTCGTGGGTGGGGTGGCCGGCGGGCTTCCTGGCCATGCCGGCATCGCCCGAGCTGTGCTGATCCTTAGCCAGGTCGCGGTTGTGGCGGCGCTGGTCATGGTCGGCCTCACGATCGGAACCGGACGATGGGGATTACCGGCGGATCGGTATTCGGAAGTTGTCGAACTAGTGGCGGCTCGATCAAGTGATGCGCCACTCGGAAGGATCCTGTTTGTCGGACCTGGCCTGCCAGGGCAAACTCGCCAGCTCAACGGCGTTCCCTATAAGGTCATGAATGGCGATCTGAGCCTCGGCGAGGCGTGGTTGCCTGTCTACCGCGAAGCGGATCGTGAACTGGAAACGGTCCTCTCGAGGGCGGTCGACC
>CAJQPD010000059.1 GCA_905480085.1 uncultured Acidimicrobiia bacterium | reverse complement strand
GGGGTCTCGCCGAAACTCCCACCCGCACACTTGGAACCTGACCCAAGACCGGTCGCCAGATGGAGGGAACATGGGCAAGGCTTGGCACACGGCACACCGTTGGGATCTTGATTGGCAGGATGACGTGGACATCTTCCAACTCGGCCACGGGGTGCAGGTCAAGGTTCTGTACCAGGACCACGAAACCGAACACACAGATATGTCGGTCAAATTCCCGCCCGGCTATGTCGAACCGGTTCACACCCACGAAGCGAGTCATTCGATCGCCGTCCTCGAGGGCGTACAGATCGCCAACGGCGAACCAATGCATGCCGGCGATTATGTCTGGGCCTCGGGCCCCGAGCCGCACGGGCCATTTGAGTACCCGAAGGGGTGCGTTGTCTTCGTGAGTTTCCGAGGCCCATCGATCAAGCACATCTACGACGAATAATCACCTGATTCGCCGCTACACCACCAAGTTGAAGATCAGGGGCGGCGCCGGGAAAGGACCTGATTTAAGCAGCGTGGAGGGCCGGGCATTCTGGTGACTACACCGGCTCGAAACGAGCCGTAAAGTGGCGCAGCCAGGGCGCTTGCTCAGTGATCCGTAGGCCACGAATCTCACCGGCTCGTTCGGCAACGTCGATCATCACTTCTCCGACATAATCGATATGGCTCTGCGTGTAGGTTCGTCGCGGGACCGCTAGCCGCACCAGTTCCATCGAAGCAGGGATCTCAGAACCGTCCTCCTGAGGTTTGCCGAACATGACAGACCCGATCTCGACGCCTCGAACTCCCCCGTCGAGGTACAGCTCCACCGCTAGTGCCTGGGCCGGATACTGGCTGGCCGGAATGTGTGGTAGCAGGGCAGCGGCGTCCAGATACACCGCGTGACCTCCGGCGGGCAGGACGATCGGCAATCCGGCGCTCGACACCTTCTCGGCAAGATATTCGGTCGAACGGATTCGATACTCCAGATAGTTCTCTTCGAGGGCCTCGTTGAGGCCTTGGGCGATGGCTTCGAGGTCGTAGCCGGCCAAGCCCCCGTAGGTTGGGAAACCTTCAGTGAGAATCAACAGATTCCGACATTTGAGCGCCAGCTCGGGATCATTCATGGCGAGGAAGCCGCCGATATTCGACATGCCGTCCTTCTTGGCTGACATCGTGCATCCGTCAACCAGCGAAAACATCTCCAGGGCAATCTCCCGTGGGGTCTTGTCTGCGTAACCCTCTTCGCGAATCTTGATAAACCAGGAGTTCTCGGCGAAGCGGCAGGCGTCCAGGAAGAAAGGAATTCCATAACGGTCACACACCGCCCGGACAGCCCGGAGGTTGGCCATCGAAACCGGCTGGCCACCTCCCGAATTGTTGGTGACCGTGACCATGACCAGCGGGACCCGATCCACGCCGACCTCTTCGATGGTGGCGACCAGGGCGTCCACGTCCATGTTGCCCTTGAAGGGATGAAGCAAGGAGGGATCAAGCCCCTCGGCGATCACCAGGTCGCGGGCTTCGGCTCCTTGAAACTCGACATTGGCCCTGGTCGTGTCAAAGTGAGTGTTGTTGGGCACGACGTCGCCGGCCGAAACCATGGTCGTGAAGAGAATCCGCTCGGCGGCGCGGCCCTGATGGGTGGGAATCACCTCGGCAAGACCGGTGATGGTTTGCACGGTTTCTTCGAACTTGTAGAACGACCGGCTACCCGCGTACGACTCGTCACCGAGCATCATCCCCGCCCACTGCTGAGCTGACATGGCGCCCGTACCCGAGTCGGTGAGCAGATCAATCGTTACCTCTTCGGCCCGCAACCCGAACAGGTTGTAGCCGGCCCGCTCAAGCGCGCCCTGGCGGGTGGCGCGGTCGGTCAGGTCTATGGCCTGCACTGTGTGAATACGAAACGGTTCGATGATGGTCCGGTATGGCATAGGCGCCCCTTAAAGTTCGTTGGGTGGAGTCTGTCACGTTGACCGCCGCAGTGCTCGGGATTCGACGTTCACGCAACCCGGGCTACTTAGATCGTTTTCATCCAGGAATCAGAACCGTCTCATCACCCGGTAAGGCTCGATTCACATGGGTGTCCGAAAGTGATCACAAGTAACCGGCTACAGAGGAGCCCAATATGCGCAAAGTCACTGCCATCACGGCGAGTGTCCTTACCGCCGCAGCGATCGCCGTGCCGTCCATTGCCAACGCCCAGGCGGACACGACCACGGATACAACAACCAACGACACACCCGATCAAGCACACCGGCGGCAACCCGGTCTGAGACTCGACACGGTTGCTTCGACCATCGGCATCACGGTGGCTGAACTACGCCAACAGATGGTTGACGGTCTCACCATTGCCGAGGTCGCCGCCGCCAACGGCGTAAGTGCCGACACCGTCGCCGAGGCCATCCTGGCCGAAATGCAATCGCACCTGGCCGACGAGGTCACCGAAGGCGACTTGACCCAGGAGCAGGCCGACCAGCGTCTAGCCAACCGCGACCAGGTGATAACCGACCTGTTGAATGGGACGATGCCACCCGGCCAACGAGGCTTCGACCCTGACAGAGATGGCCGCCGACACGGACCCGGACCGGGCTTCGACATGAACTCGACCCTTCCCGACCTCCTTGGGATCGACCCGACCGAACTAAGGACCCAACTCCTGAATGGATCAACCCTCGCCCAAATCGCCGAAGCCAACGGGGTGGCCGTCGACGAAGTTATCGGCACCCTCGTCACCGAAGCCACCGCCAGACTCGACTCGGCAGTCACCGACGGGAAACTCACCCAGGCCCATGCCGACGAGGCGGTCACCAACATGACCCAACGAATCACCGACATGGTCAATGGCACAATGCCGCCCGGCGAACGAGGCTTCGGCCATCGCGGATTCGGACCCGATGGCGGACACCGCGGCGGGTTCGGCCCGGACGCCAGACGCCACGGAGGGTTCGGACCAGGCCCTGTGGAGCAGGATCCGGCCGCCTAACCAACCGCTGCCTACCGACAGCAGAAGGGGGTGGACCCGACGGTCCGCCCCCTCCGCGCGTCGAGTGTGCATCAGAATTGCCTATCCCAACGTGGATGCACACTCGTCAGTGAACCCCTCCCGCGTCTTGCGTCGAGTGTGCAACAGAATTGCCTATCCCAATGTGGATGCACACTCGACGAGGTAGCAGTGGGCTGGGTGGACGGTTCGTGGTTAACATACCGATCCCCAATCGAGGCGTTATGGAACCCTGGCAACCTGACACGAACGCGGTCCGCGGTGGCATCGAGCGCACCGGCTTCGAGGAAACCTCCGAAGCACTCTTCCTCACATCAGGATATGTCTACGAGTCGGCAGAAGCGGCAGAAGCGGCCTTCGCTGGAGAGACCGACCGATTCATCTACTCCCGCTACGGGAATCCGACCATCCGCATGTTCGAGGAACGACTCCGGCTCCTCGAAGGTGGCGAGGCATGTTGGGCGACGGCCAGCGGCATGGCGGCCGTTTTCAACGCCCTACTCGCTCTTGTCGAGAGCGGCGATCGCATTGTGGCGGCTCGAGGTTTGTTTGGGTCCTGCTCGGTGATCCTCACCGAGCTGCTCCCCCGGTTTGGCGTCCGCACCGACTTCGTCGACGGGACCGACCTCGATCAATGGGCGAGTGCCCTGGCCACCCCGGCCAAGGTTGTGTTTTTCGAGACTCCCTCCAACCCGATGCTGGAACTCGTTGACATCGCAGCCGTTTCGGAACTGGCCCAACAGGCCGGGGCAACGGTCGTCGTCGACAATGTGTTCGCCACCCCGCTACTCCAGAAACCGTTGGAACTCGGCGCCGACGTTGTCGTGTACTCGACGACCAAACACATCGACGGGCAAGGCCGCACGTTGGGCGGGGCGATCATCGGAACCGAGAGGTTCATCTCACAGGATCTCCAACCGTTCATGCGCCACACTGGACCCTCGATGAGTCCATTCAATGCCTGGGTGGCACTCAAAGGGCTCGAAACGCTCCGTTTGCGAGTGGACCATCAAAGCCAGGCCGCCCTGCGCGTCGCAAGCTTTCTTGAAAGCCGCCTGGAGCGGGTGCTGCATCCGTTCTTGACCAGCCATCCACAGCACCACCTCGCCCGCCAACAGATGACCGGTGGCGGAACGGTGGTCACCTTCGAGGTGCCCGGCGGAAAGGATGGCGCGTTCGCGATGCTGAATCGCCTGCGACTGATCGACATCTCGAACAACCTCGGGGACGCCAAGACGCTGATCACGCACCCGGCGACCACGACGCACCGGCGACTCGGACCAGACGGCCGAAAAGCGGCCGGGATCGGCGACGGAACCCTCCGCATCTCGGTCGGCCTGGAGGACATCACCGACATCATCGCCGACCTCGAACAGGCCCTGCCTACCTAGCTCGCCGGCCCGCTCGCCCGCCTTGACATCGAACTCTTTGAAGGAAAACCCTTCTTGAGCCATTTCACCCCATTCCGCCTGACTACAATCGATTGCAGTAGAACGACGAAATAGGCAAAAAAGCCACCGGAAGGCAGACGAACATGAGTGAATTCCCCCACAGAATCGGCTGGATAGGCACAGGGCGGATGGGATACGAATTGGTGTCGCGCCTGCTCAAGGCGGGCGTCGACGTCGGGGTCTATAACCGAACCCGTTCCAAAGCAGAGCCTCTCGCCGCGCTCGGAGCCCAAATCGTCGACACCCCCATAGAATTGGCCGACCGGGACATCATTTTCACCATCGTGGCCAGCGGCAAGGATGTCGTCGACGTGACGACCGGCCCCCAGGGCGTGCTATCTGACCCGAATCAGCGGCCCTCGATAGTCGTCGACTCGACCACCATCGACCCGCCAACCTCGGTCAAATTGCGCGAAAGTGCTGCGGCGCTCGGCGTGCAGATGCTGGCCGCACCCGTATCGGGCAACCCCAAGGTCGTTGCATCTGGCGGACTCACCGTCGTGACGTCCGGCCCTCGCGATGCCCACGACACCGCTCTTCCCTACCTCGAGCTATTCGGCAAAGGCGTGACCTACGTCGGCGCCGATGAGCAGGCCCGGTTGGTCAAGATCTGTCACAACGTGATGCTCGGAGTCGTCGCCCAGACCCTCGCCGAAATCACCGTGCTTGCCGAAGCCGGCGGCGTCGAACGTTCAGCATTTCTCGACTTCCTCAATGACAGCGTGATGGGATCGGTTTTCACCCGGTACAAGAGTCCGGCAATTGTCAACCTCGACTACACCCCGACCTTCACCTGGCCTTTGCTTCGCAAGGACCTCGAATTGGGCCTGTCGGCCGCCCATGACTACAACGTCCCCATGCCGACCACCGCCCTGGTCAATCAGATCGTGATCGACGGCATCGGTCAAGGATACGGCGAAGAAGACTTCATGGCGTTGCTTACCAAAACGGCGCGCGGCTCCGGCATGGAACTCAAGCCGGAAAACATCGAGTACGACGACGGGCTTTAGCCCCGGGTAAACCGCCCCGGTCCCTGTAGCATCAACACATGATCTGGGTCCTCGGACTATTCGCCATCCTGGTCGCAGCGCTCATTGTTTGGGCGATGCTCAGAGAAGCCACCGCTCGGGGCGGTGAACAAGAGGGCGACGCCGCCGAGATGGCCAGTCAGGTGATCGCCCAGAGCGCCGCCTTCCGGGGCGACCGGACCGATGACTATGAACGATGGGACGGGGAAGAGCGACTCAAGGGCATCCAGGGAACCGAGGCCGGAGGGGCATAGCCGGGCCGCTGGGAGGCTCGGGTCCGACTTATGCCTCAGCCGCAGCGAGCCCTGCATCGGTGTCGGCCATCACTTCGCGATGACCAAGGTCGAGTGTTTTGATCCAGCGTTGCTGACCTGAGGTCAACGCAATGAAGAATCCCAGTTCCACCAATTCCGGTTCGGTGAAGTTGGCGTGGAGTTGTTCCCACACCGCGTCGGTGGCGAGGCCGGCATCCCACACGATTGAGTCCGTGTAGCGCAAGGCAGCCTTTTCTCGTTCGGTGTACTTGTCGGACTTTTCGAACATGAGGAGGTCGTCGTAGTGGTCTTCGGTGACATCGGCGTCGACCGAACGCTGGGCCGAGCAATATCCACAATTGACGGTCTTGGTGACGTACACCCGGCACAACTCTTTGGTTTCGTGGTCGAGGACCCCGTTGACAAACGTGTCCATCCAAGCGGCCGTGAAGGTCTTGAGAACCGCAGGAACATGAGTCCGGATCGCCTGGCTCTCCGGGCGCGGAGTACCCACGCGACGTGCCCTATCGAGAATGGCCAGCGTCTCAGGATCGGTCACCGCATCAAGATTCGGGTATGAGATTCGTGGCATAGATGGCTCCAATCGACAAAGACCATGGTAGCTGCAAACGATTGCAGCCGGTCGCTACCGGTGCGTTTCGGGAAGCCACAACAGTGCGGCTACGAACACGAACCCGGTAAGTAGCACGGACGGAACCGTCGCCAGCGCCTGGCCCGACTCCGCATACAGCCATCCTGCCAGGAGCGGAGCAACCACGAAGGCAGAATCCCCGGTTAGTCGAAATACGCCGAGACGATGGCCCAACGATCCCCCGCTCAAGTCGGCGAGGATCGTCGTACCAACGTTCACAGTGATCGACCCCAAGCTGATCAACATGATCGCCACCCACCAAGCCCAGGTTGACTCGCTGATAATCAACATCGCCAATCCCAAGATCTGCACAGCCAGGCCAGGAAGCAATGCGGGGCGCCGACCAAACCGATCCGATATCTGGCCTGCCAACATGGCGCCAGCGAAGCGAGCGACTGCGCCGAGTCCAAGCGCAACACCTACAACGCCGACCGGGATGCCAAGGGGACCGTCGGCCAACAGGGGAATCAACGTCTGGATGATGGCTGCCCCGATCGAGAATTGAACGGCCGGAAGTAGATAGAGAACCGCCAATACGAGCGGAGTTGCCCGATCATCGCCCAGGTCTCCGTCGCTCGCGATGACCTGGCGAGCCGGCCCCCGCCACCGTATGAACGGAACGGCAGTTAGTCCTGCCAAGACAGATGCAAGCACCAGCGACCAGCGCCAGTCGAATACGCCGGCGAGCACACCGCCAATGGCGGGGCCGACTGCCTGGCCGGTCAGAAGCGCAGCGGCCATATACGACAGCGACTTGCCGCGCCGCGCCTTCGGAGCCCGGGCAAAGTAGGCCATCGAAGTTGTAAGCGTCCATGCCGATCCCGCCCCGGCTATGAAAACTCCCACAAAAGCGACCAAGGGGCGATGTGCAATAGCCAGAAGAGCACTACCAACCATGACCAATGAACCAGCAATCGCCATCATGAGTCCCGGCTTGACCCGATCAGACAGTCGACCCGCCGGAATGTCGGTCACGACTCTCCCGACTGCGAACATCGATGCCAGGGCGCCAACGCCGACCGAAGACAGACTGAGGTCCCTGCCAATCTGCGCAACGACCGGGATCCGGCTGAAGGCGGCCACCGTAATGACGAAAAGCCCGCCCGCGAGTCCTATGGAGAAGCCTCGAGAAGCGGTGCCCGTGGTCAGCTCGCCACCGACCCAGTGGAACCCCGGATCGAAAGCTTCGGCGTCAACTTCACCTGATTGATCTCTGGCGAGGAACTCCGCATATTCAATAGGAGCCGTCGGGCGGCCTCGGCGCCCATCTCCCTATACGGGATCCGCACCGTCGTCAATCCGGGTTCCATCAGATCAACCAGCGGCATGTCGTTGTAGCCAGTGACGGAAATATCCTCACCCACCAGGAGACCCATGTCTCGGATGGCCCGGTACGCCCCGAGCGCCAGCAGATCATTACCGGCTACCAGAGCCGTGAGATCGGGTCGTCGCT
>CAJQPD010000058.1 GCA_905480085.1 uncultured Acidimicrobiia bacterium | reverse complement strand
GCATGGGGCTGGTTCGAAAACACCACAACCGCCGACAGCATTTCCTGACCCCGAATGTCACCCGGATATACGGCCGATCCGGTTACCTTGGCTTCGGCGTCGGTTCGTTTGATTGATTCACCAATCATGATCCAGCCTCCACCACGGCATCAATAATCTTGTAGTAGCCAGTACATCGGCACAGGTTGCCGGCCAGACCAGCGATCACCGTGTCGGCGTCGGGACTCGGGATCTCGTCGAGTAGCGAGGCACCCGCCACGATGAATCCCGGAATGCAATAGCCGCATTGGACGGCGAAGTTGTCAATGAACGCCTGCTGAACAGGATGTAGTTGGGTACCGCCGATGCCTTCAACGGTTGTTACCGACGCACCGCCGACCGACGCGGCGGGAACGAGACATGACATCACGGCCGCACCATTGAGCTGCACCGTGCAGGCGCCGCACTCACCTTCGGCGCAGCCCTCTTTGGTACCCGTCAACGACACCCCCAGTTCGGGACCGGCCACGTCTCGGAGCCAATCGAGCAACGTCAATCCGGCTACACCGCTCGTCCCGACGACGTGACCATTGACCGTCGCGTGGTCGCCGGATGGACCGTGTGCCGACCCGCGCTCGCTCAACAAGACCGGCCGAGGAGGCACAGTCGGCTTCGCCCGTAGCGAGTCGAGGCCCCGCTCGACGATCACCCGGACCGCCTCGGACCGATATTTGGCAGTGGCTCGTACATCATCGATAGGAGTCACCGACGCCGACGCCGCGGCCGCGGTCTCGGCGATGGCGAGTTGGTCGAGGCGAGTACCGATAAGGGCCTCCGTCGGAGCTTCCACGATGGTCGTCGCCACGGAACCGAGAGCAATCTTGGCCGATTGAACTACCTCACCATCCAGGGTCACGACCATGGCAGCGTGGACGACGGAGATGGCCTGGGCGGCCCGCAGACCCGCTTTGACGAAAACGCCGCGTTCATTTGCTCGGAGCGGACGAAAACTCAGCGAGGTAATAAGCTCATCGGGCATGCGAACCGACCTCCGCACGCCGGTGTGAAACTCCCCAAGCGGTATGGTTCTCTCCCCTCGTACCGATCGCAACGTCACTTCGGCGCCGAGCACTCTCAGCGCCGTGATGGTGTCGTTGGCAGGACTGGCGGTCGCCACGTTGCCAACCACGGTGGCTCGATTGCGCAATTGCGGAGACCCGATCTCAGCACAGGCTTCAGCCAATGGTCGAGCTAGCTCCCACAGGATCGGCGAAGCCACAATCTGATTGTGGGTGACGAGCATGCCGATCTCGATCCTGGCATCACCGAGAATGATCTGATCGGCCATGGCGACGGCCGAAACGTCGATGAGCAGTTCGACGTCTTCGTGCTGGTGATGGGCAAACTCCAGAATGAGATCGGTACCGCCGGCTATGAGACGGGCGTCTGCTCCGTGCTCGGCCAGCAGATCGACCACCTCATCGACGGTCGAAGGGCGCAAGACCCGTTTCGGGAGTGGACCACGCCGTTGAACTTCATGCATCGCTACGTCCGTTGTAGATGGGGGCCCCGGAAGCCGCATAGAGATCGAGCACGGCAGTCGCTTCAACTCGCATGACGTCGACCACGACGTCGATTCCCCGTGAGGTAAGGGCTCCTTGCCAGTCAGCGACCTTGGGTCCTTCGTCAAACCCGATCGCTCTGGCGTCCTCGTCGCGCGCCCCGGTCACCAGCTTGCGCACGCCTGACCAGACCGTGGCGCCAAGGCACAAGGCGCACGGTTCGGTCGACGCCACCAATTCCATGAGCGGCAACCCTTCGCCGCCCAGATCGAAAACTCCAAGCTGCTGGTTGGCGAGCCCGATTGCAGTGATCTCGGCGTGAGCGAAGGAAATCGCGATCGGAACGACCCGGTTAACGCCTGGAGCGATCAGCCGCCCGGAATCCGTCTCAAAGATGGCTGCCCCGAATGGGCCACCCGTTTGTTCCACTACGTTGCGCCTGGCCAGCTCGATGACGAACGGCATCCGCTCTTCCTCCGGGAAGACGGACCCGGGGACGGCCAACTTGTCAACCCAATCCGGCGCGTCAATGATGACTTTTCCCCAAGAACTCATGTACGTTCCTCCCTGGAATATGGAACCCCGAGGGCAGCCGGAGCACCCAGTCGACTTCGTAGCGACGAGGCAGAGGAAACCAGAACCAACACGAGAATCGTCATGATGTATGGCGCCATGTTCAATAGGTTCGCCGAGATGGTGGTACCCGATGCCTGTAGTCGAAACTGGACGGCGTTGACTCCCCCGAAGAGTAACGCTCCTACGAATGCCCTGGCCGGTCTCCAACTGGCAAAAATCACGAGGGCCACGGCGATCCATCCACGGCCCCCGGTGAGGTTCTCGGACCATCCCGGTGTGTACGCCAGCGACAAGTGTGCTCCGCCGAGACCGGCAAGAGCGCCACCAACCATCGTGTAGATGTAGCGGTACCGCAACACAGGAATCCCCATCGCCTCGACGGTGGCCGGGCTCTCGCCCATGGCGCGCAGTTGTTGGCCGGGCGAGGTCCGGTAGATGTAGAACCAAACCAGCGGGATGAACAGGTACATGGAGTAGACAACCAGGTCCTGGGCGAACAACGCTTCACCAACGACCGGCAACGAACTCAGCCCGGGAATGACCACTTCGCGAAACCGGGGGCCCTGCAACCCAACCAGGGCGCCGTGATCCGGACCCAGTCGTTCGCCAAGGAAACTGGCCAGCCCGGTTCCGGCGAGCGTGATGGCTAGGCCGGACACGATCTGATCGGCTCGCAACGTGATCGTGACAAACGCATGGAGGAAAGCCAGTAATGCCCCGATTCCCATGGCGGCCAAGATCCCGACCGTCAGAGAACCGCTGTGAAAGGCAGCGGCAAAGCCGGTCACGGCACCCATGATCATCATGCCTTCGACGCCCAGATTGAGGATCCCGGATCGTTCGGTGATGGCTTCCCCGATCGTGGCATACGTCAGAGAGGTTCCGGCAAATACCGCAATCGCCAAAATGGAAGAAATGAGGTCAAGGCTCATGCCGCAACCTCCACCCGCTCACGGGTGACCCGAATCCGGTATTGACTAAAGATGTCCCCACCGAGCACGAAGAACAGCATGACACCCTGCACCACCTGGGCGACCGACGCCGGAAGTCCCATCGTCATCTGAATTTGGTCCCCGCCGACGAAAACCGCCGCCAACAGGATGGACACGAGCACGATGGCCCAGGGTTGAAGCTTGGCAACCCAGGCCACGATGATCGCCGTGAACCCATTGTTCGCCGACAGTCCTTGCTGAAGCTTGTGCGAAATACCTGCCACCTCGCCCATCCCGGCCAGGCCGGCCAGACCGCCGGAGATGAGCATCACCAAGAGAATGTTTCGAAATACCGAAACGCCCGCGAATCGGGCGGCTTCCGGGTTGTCTCCCAAAAGACGGATCTCGTACCCGGCCCGGGTCTTGGCGAAGAGCACCCAAACCCCCACTGCGGCGACCAGGCCGACCAGCAACGCCACATTGACCCGGGTATTGGAAAACCTGGGCAGCCACGTAAATTCTGGAAACAGAGCCGAACCAGGGAACCCGAGGCCGTCCGGGTCCTTCCAGGAGGTCGTAAAGAGCTGCGAGTACCAGAGAATGGCGATGTAGTTGAGCATCAAAGTAACGATGATTTCGCTGACGTTGAGATACGCCTTCAAGAGGGCCGGGATCAGTGCCCACAAAGCGCCGGCCAGGATGGCCGCTCCTCCCATGATCAGGCCGTATACCACCAGGGTCTGCGGAATCCAGGGGGCAGCATCTGGAAGGAACAGAGCGACCGCCGAGGCGGCGATCCCTCCCATCACCAGTTGCCCTTCGGCACCGATGTTCCAGAACTTCATCTTGAAAGCCACTGCCACAGCCAGGCCGGTGAGTATCAGGGGGGTAGCCCGAACCAGCGTCTCGGATACGCTGTACACCTCACCACCGAAGATGTCGCCAAACGCCCCATCCCACATGGCGGCAAAC